>WGNW01000086.1 GCA_016124315.1 Alphaproteobacteria bacterium | reverse complement strand
GCCTTCCGGCTCGAACTTCATGGTCAGCCGACCCTTGCCCGGCACCTTGAAGTCGGTGGCGCGGTACTGGTCGCCGAAGGCGTGACGGCCGATGACGATCGGCTTGGTCCAGCCCGGCACCAGGCGCGGGATGTTGGAGCAGACGATCGGTTCGCGGAACACGGTGCCGCCCAGGATGTTGCGGATGGTGCCGTTCGGCGACTTCCACATCTTCTTGAGCTTGAACTCCTCGACGCGGGCCTCGTCCGGGGTGATGGTGGCGCACTTCACGCCGACGCCGTGCTCCTTGATGGCGTTGGCGGCGTCGATGGTCACCTGATCGTCGGTCTCGTCGCGGTGCTGGACGCTCAGATCGTAATAGCGCAGGTCGATGTCCAGGTAGGGGAGGATCAGGCGCTCCTTGATGAAGCTCCAGATGATCCGGGTCATCTCGTCGCCGTCCAGCTCAACGACGGGGTTCTTAACCTTGATCTTCGCCATTCTTCTTGTTCCTTCTATTCTCGCTCGAACGGGACGGAAAGTGGGCGCACCTTAGCATCGGCTCCGGCGGCGGAAAAGCGCCCCACGGCCCTAATTCGCGATGGCAGGAATGCGGGCCGCGCGGCGGTCACGTCCACTCGGAAAACGACGGCGTCCGCGGCGGTCGGGCAGTCCTCAGCGCGGGCAGCAGCGCGTCGACATCCGAAACCACCTCGAACAGCGCCAGGTCGGATTCGGTGCAGAAGCCGGCTGCGACCCTGTCCTCCATGAGCGCCTGGAAATGGGTCCAGCAGCCGCCTGCGTCGAGCAGCACGACGGGCTTGTCGTGGATGCCGATCTGCCGCCAGCTCAGGATTTCCACGGTCTCCTCCAGCGTGCCGATGCCGCCGGGCAGGGCGACGAACGCATCGGACAGCTCGAACATCACCCGCTTGCGGTCGTGCATGCTGTCCACCACCCGCAGTTCGGTCAGCCCCGGCTTGACCAGTTCCTTGACGGCGAGGTGCTTCGGAATCACGCCGATGACGGCGCCGCCGGCGTCGAGCGCGGCCTGGGCGACCACGTCCATCAGGCCGACGCCGCCGCCGCCATAGACCAGACGGATGCCGCTGCCGGCCAGCAGACGGCCCAGGCCCGCGGCGGCCTCCGCCATCGCCGGATCGCGGCCCCGACGGGAGCCGCAGAAGACGCAAATCGACCGGAATTCCGCCATGCCGTTCACTGCCTGTTCCGCTGCGCCGGGCGGCCAGCGCCCTTCGTTATAGAAGGATTTCATTGCAGTGCAACAGCGGCTGACCCATAAAGGCCCCGGCCGGAAGGCGCCGGCCTGCCCGGCGCGGCGGGGCGGCCGGCGGACCAGAAACGACAATGAAAGGGCAAACCTTGCGCGCCTCCCGTCCCCTGCTCGCCGTCATCTTCGTAGCTGCCGCCGCCGGCGCCGCCTATGCCATCTGGGGTCTGCCCCACCGGCACGCCGAGCCCGTTCCGGCCGAGCAGCCGGCCCAGGATGGCCAACCCAAGCCTGCCGACCGGCAGCCGACCGAGTTCGACCTGCTCAGGATCAGCCACGAGGGGTCGGGGGTGGTCGCGGGCAGCGCCGAACCCGGCACCTTCGTGGAGGTCCGCGACGGCAGCACGTCGATCGGCAAGGCGAGGGCCGGCGACGACGGCGGCTGGGAGTTCGTGCTCAACAAGGCCATGACACCGGGCGTTCACGTGCTTGGCCTGGTCACGGCCAATCCCGCGGGCGGGGAGACAGAATCCGACCGCGTGGCCGTCGTTGCCGTCCCCGAGGTACCCGCCGACCGGCGCGACGAGTCCGATGGCGTCGTCGTTCTGCTGGCGCCCCGCAACAGCGCCGGGCCGAACCAGGTCGTGCAGCGGCCCGGCCCCGTGAAGGCGAAGCAGGACCTGGGCCTCGATTCCGTCGATTATCACGACGACACGGCGCTGCTGTCCGGTTTCGCGCCGCCGGACGTGCGGCTGCGCCTCTATCTGGACGACGCCTATCTCGACGTGACCGACTCCAGCGGCAAGGGGCGTTGGACGCTCGGGGTCACCCGATCGTTCGGGTCGGGACGCCATCGCCTCCGGATCGACCAGGTCGACGACGACGGCACAGTCACCAAGCGGGTCGAGCAGGAAATGGATCCCGCCCCGTCGTTCCAGCCGCCCAAGGACGCCGATGCCGGCCTGATGCGGGAGGAACATTGCTGGGAGCTCGTGCGCCAGCTTCCCGGCGGATCCGCCGTTTACACCCAGGTCTATCCGCTGGACGCCGCCAAGGCGGCCGACACGGCGAAGATCTACCCCGGGCAGCGGTTCGAGCGCGACCGACCCGGCAAGAAGCCGCCCACGCCCTGAGCCGACGCCGCATTCGTCGTTGTTGAGGGCCGTCTCTTGGCGGAGAATGCCGGCCGTCCGCCCTGTCTGACCGCGAGGCAAATCCCGAGTGACCGACCGGCCCGCCAAGTGCCTTCTTGTCGCGCGCAACTTCCCTCCCGTCATCGGCGGTTCGGCGGTTGTCTATGATCAGCTCGCCGCCAACGCCCAGGGCATGATCGTCGTGCTGAGCGGGCGCAACGACATCGAGACCGGCCGCCCGCTGGAGGGTTGGGGACGTTTCGACGCCGGCCGCACGTACACGGTCCACCGCACGGCGTGGCTGAGGCCCCGCGAGCGGGGCGGTCGGCGCACGCTGCTGTCGCCCGTCGCCGCGCTCGTCCGCGACTACTGGACGCGGCTGCGCGTGGCTCTGCGGGTGATCGGCCTGTGCGCGCAGTACCGCATCCGCGTGATCTGCATCGGCGAACTGATCTCGCTGGGCTGGCTGGCGTCGCTTTGCCGGCTCATTCCCGGCCTGCACGCGATATGCTTCGTGCATGGCGAGGAGATCACCACCGAATTCGGTTTCCGCCGCTTCGCCCGGGACCGGGCGCGGTCGTTGCGCCACGCCGACGCCGTGGTCGCCGTCAGTTCCTACACCCGACACCGTCTCCAGGAACTGATGAAGGTGCCGCCGGCCAAGGTCGAGGTGATCAACAACGGCGTCGACCTGGCGCGCTTCAGGCCGGTTCCCTACCCGGCCGAGTTGGCGGCGCGGCTCGGCGCGGCCGGCCGCCGGGTCATCCTGACGGTGAGCCGGCTGATGCAGAAGAAGGGCATCGACAGCACCCTCTATGCCTTGCCCGCGCTGGTCGAGGAGTGGCCCTCGCTGCTCTACCTCGTGGTGGGCGAGGGCGAATACCGGACGCAGCTGGAATCCATCGCGCGTGAGCTCGCTCTGGACGAGCACGTGGTCTTCTGCGGCGCCGTGCAGGGCGAAGCGCTCGCCGACTACTATGCCCTCGCCGAATTCTTCGTCATGCCCAACCGGCGGATGCCGGACGGCGATACCGAAGGCTTTGGGCTGGTTTTCCTCGAGGCGAACGCCTGCCGCAAGGCGGTGATCGGCGGTCGCGACGGCGGGGTGCCCGATGCGGTCGTCGACGGCGAGACGGGTATCCTGGTCAACGGCCAGAGCATCGACGATTTGCGCGCCGCCATGCGCGCGCTGCTCGCCGACGACACGCTGCGCGACCGGCTGGCCGAAGGCGGATACCGCCGCGCGCTGGAGTCCGGCTGGGCCTCGCGGGCGCGCAAGTTCCTGGCGCTTGTCGAGCTCACGGAGCGGGGAGGATCGCGTTGATCCGCGCGCTCGTCGACCGCCTGCTCGGCTCCTACCGGTTCCGCCAGGCGCTCGAGGCGCTGATCCGGGCCCGCGTCGGCCACGCCCGCTTCGCCGCGCCCGCCGACCTGTCGTTGCCCGAGGTTCCGGCCCGCTATGGCCTCGCCGGGCCGCCGGCAGACGGAACCGGAGAGGGCGCCATCTTCGTTACCGCCCGGTTCCGGACCGGGTCGACGTTCCTCTGGCAGCTGTTCAACCGGCTGGAGGGCTACGCCGCCTTCTACGAGCCGCTCAACGAGCGGCATGGGCCCGGCAACACCTGGGGACCGGTCGACCCGACCCATCGCGGGGCCTCCGACTACAGGCTCCATTACGACCGGGCAGCCGATGCGAGGCGGTTGCACCGGGAGGCCTGGAGCTTCGAGAACCTCTACATGGACGAAGGCGACTGGGATCCGGACCTGTACGACTACATCCGGGGCCTGTGCGCGCTGCCGGGCGCGGTTCCGGTGCTGCAGTTCAACCGGGTGGACTTCCGGCTGCGCTGGCTTCGAACCCATTTCCCCGGCGCCCGGATCGTGCACCTGTTCCGCAATCCTCGGGATCAATGGATATCGGCCCTCGGCAAGGCCCCGTTGACGTCGGCCGCCACGGTGGCCGACTTCGAGCCCCACGACCGGTTCTACCTGCTGACATGGGCGCGCGACCTCGCGCGGGTCTATCCGTTCCTCGCGCCGGAGGCCCACCGGACGCCCTACGCCTTGCATTACCTGATCTGGCGTCTGTCTCATGCCCACGGGGTCCGCCACGCGGACGTTTCGGTGGCCTACGAGGAGCTCTGCGCCGATCCCGCCGCGGTGATGGGGCGCGTGTTGGCGTGCTGCGGCCGGGAAGCCGAACCGCGGCAACTGGCCGGTCTTTCCAGCCTGGCCGATCCGCCCGTGGAGGCGCGGTGGAGCCGCTTCGCGCCGGCCTCCTGGTTTGAGGCGGTGGAAGCCGATTGCGAACGCATCCTCCGCGCGGCGTTTCCAGTCTCGTGAATAGAAAGGCCCCGGCGTGCCGGGGCCTTCCTCCACAACCCTGCCGGTCGGCCTTGGATCAGTCCGCGCCCATAGCGACGCGGGACGCCCTAGTGGCCGTGCCGGTCCTTGTCGTCGTCATCCTTCCGGGCGCCCCGATACTGGGCGTGACCTTTCCGACGTTCGTCCTGCCGATCTGCGTGGGCGTCGTGCCGGCGGTCGCGGGCCCGTTCGGCCGCCTGCCTCTGCTGTTCGGCCAGGTGCTGGGCCCGCTCGCGAGCGGCCTGGGCGGCGTCGCGCGGATTGTCCCTGTGCTGCTCCGCGCGGTCGCGCTGGTGCTGTCGACGGTCATGCGCCGCCTGGGTCGCGTCGTGGCGGTCGTGGCGGACGTCGCCATGACGGTCGCCGCCGCGGTCGCGGTGATCGTCGTGCCGGTCGCGCCCGTTCCACCCCTGGCGATTGTCGCCGCGTGCGTGATCGTGGTCGCGATCCCGGCCACGGTCGTTCCCGGCGCGGTGGCCGCGGTCGTGGTCATGGCGATCCCAGGCGTCGTGATCGTGGCGGTCGTGCCGGTCGTGGTCCCAGGCGCGGCGGTCGCGGTCCCAGTGATCGTGCCGGTGCTCGCGCCAGTGCCGCTCCCAGCGCGCGCGGTTGTGGTAGAAATCGCGGTGGCGGTAGTAGTGGTCCCAATAGCTGCCGAAACTGAACGAGAGCACGCCGATCCCGAGATAGGGCGCGCCTTCCTCGATCCGCACCCAGCGGTCGTGGTAGGGCACTACCAGATCGTAGGCGCGAACCCAGCCGCGGTCGGCATGGTAGGCGACGTCGCACCAGCTCATGTCGTCGAGGCAGCCGAAAATCTCGATGCGCCGGTCGTCGCGGATGTAGCGAACGGTAGGATAGTCGTAATCCGGCCCGGCGCGGAGTTCGGTGGGCGCCCTGGTGAAGCCGGTCATGGCGTTCGCCGCGGCGGGCAGCAATGCCGCGCTGGCGAGCAGGGCCGCGAGAGCGGTGAGTTTGCGTGACATTGGGTTCTCTCCCGATCCGATCGGTTTTCGATGCGCGGTCGTTGCGCGCGCGTTGCGTCATGAACGACCGCATTCCGCCGCCGGTTCCGTCGCCGCCCTGCCGGAGCGGCCGCTGGCCCAAACCAGCGCACCCTGTGCTATACACGCGCGATGAAGCCCGAGCCGAACAAGACGCGGGTCAAGCGGGACCGGCACCACTGGCAGACCGTGAAGGGGCTGGCGCCCTACCTGTGGCCGCCCGGCGAGACCAACATGAAGGTGCGGGTGGTGGTGGCGCTGGTGCTCCTCGCCGCCGCGAAGGGCATCACCGTCTCCATCCCGCTGATCTACAAGGAAGTGGTCGCCCGCCTGACCCATAAGGCCGCGGCCACCGGCACCGCCGCCTTCGCCGTGCCCCTGCTGCTGATCGTGGGCTACGGCATCGCCCGGCTGATGTCGCCGGCGTTCGGCGAGCTGCGCGACATGGTGTTTTCCAACGTGGGTCAGCGGGCGCTGCGGCGGGTGGCGCTGCGGGTGTTCCGGCACCTGCATTCGCTGTCGCTCCGCTTCCATCTGGACCGGCGGACGGGTGGCCTCAGCCGGGTGATCGAACGCGGCACCCAGGGCATCGACTTCATCCTGCGGTTCATGATCTTCAACATCATCCCGACGATCCTGGAGATCGGCTTCGTGTCGGCGATGATGTGGGGCGTGCTCGACTGGCGCTACGCGGTCGCGACCCTGGCATCGGTCGCCGCCTATGTCGTCTTCACCTTCGGGATCACGGAATGGCGCATCCGCCTGCGGCGCGAGATGAACCGGCAGGACACGGAGGCGAACACCAAGGCGGTCGACAGCCTGCTCAACTATGAAACGGTGAAGTATTTCGGCAACGAGGAGCATGAGGCGCGCCGATACGACAAGGCGATGCGCCGCTACGAGCGGGCGGCGGTGCGCAACCAGGCGAGCCTGTCGGGCCTCAACATCGGCCAGAACGCGATCATCGCCGTCGGCCTGGTCGTGGTGATGGTGATGTCGGCCTACGATCTGGCGGCCGGGCGCCAGGGGATCGACGACTTCGTCTTCGTCAACATGCTGCTCGCCCAGCTGTTCATGCCGCTGGGCTTCCTGGGGTTCGTCTACCGCGAGATGCGCCAGTCGCTGATCGACATGGAAGCCATGTTCGACCTGCTGCGCGAGCACCGCGAGGTGGAGGACAGGGCGAGCGCGGCGCCGCTGCGGACCGTGGGCGGCGAGGTCGTCTTCGACCGGGTCTCATTCGCCTACGTGCCGGAGCGCCAGATCCTGTTCGATGTCAGCTTCACGGTGCCGGCAGGCAAGACCGTGGCCATCGTCGGCCACAGCGGCGCGGGCAAGTCGACCATCTCGCGGCTGCTCTACCGGTTTTACGACGTGACGTCGGGCGCCATCCTCATCGACGGCCAGAACGTCGCCGACGTGACACAGACCAGTCTGCGGGCCGCCATTGGCATCGTCCCGCAGGACACGGTGCTGTTCAACGACACCATCGGCTACAACATCGCTTACGGCCGGCCCGACGCCGCCTTCGACGAGGTGATCGAGGCCGCCCGGATGGCGGCGATCCACGATTTCGTCGAGTCCCTGCCGCAGGGCTACGACACTAACGTGGGCGAGCGGGGCTTGAAGGTCTCGGGCGGCGAGAAGCAGCGGATCGCCATCGCCCGCACCATCATGAAGAATCCGCCCATCCTGCTCCTCGACGAGGCCACGTCGGCGCTCGACACCAATACGGAGAAGGATATCCAGGCCGCGCTCAAGACCGTCTCGCGCGACCGGACGACCCTGGTGATCGCCCACCGACTGTCGACGGTCGTCGACGCCGACGAGATCATCGTGCTGGAGCAGGGCAGGATCGTCGAGCGGGGGACCCACGCCGCGCTGCTGGCGTTGCCGGAAGGCCACTACGCCACCATGTGGCAGCGGCAGCAGGAGGCCGTGGCCGCCGCGGAAAAACTCGAAACGCTGGCGGCAGATTACTAATTGCCCGACAATGCGGACCCCACCAACGAGGCAGTCGACCGAATGAACGTACTGGACAGCATCAAATCCGTCTTCGTCCCGATCCACCGCGAGGGGCACCTGTTCATCGGCCTGTTCGCGGTCGTCACGGTCGCACTGCTGCTGATCTGGCAGCCGCTGGGCGTGCTGGGCATCGTGCTGACGGTATGGTGCGTCTACTTCTTCCGCGACCCCGACCGGGTGACCCCGGTGCGCGACGGGCTGGTGATAAGCCCCGCCGACGGCGTGGTGGTGTCGGTCGCCGAGGCCGCTCCGCCGCCGGAACTGGAGATGGGCGACGCGCCGCGCCTGCGGATCGGCATCTTCATGAATGTCTTCGACGTTCACGTGAACCGCTCTCCGTGCGACGGCACCATCACCAAGAAGGTCTACAGCCCCGGACTGTTCATCAACGCCACGCTCGACAAGGCCAGCGAGGACAACGAGCGCATGGCCCTGAGAATGACCACGGCGTCGGGCAAGGACATCGCCTTCGTGCAGATCGCCGGGCTGGTGGCGCGGCGCATCGTCTGTCCGGCGGAGGAGGGCGACGTGCTCAAGGCGGGCGAACGCTTCGGCATCATCCGCTTCGGCAGCAGGGTCGACGTCTACCTCGATCAGGGCACGACCCCAATGGTGGCCGTCGGCCAGAAGGCGGTCGGGGGCGAGACCATCCTGGCCGACGAGCACGCGACGGAATCGGCCCGGCTGGGCGAGGTGCGCTAGCATGCGGCCGGCGCGGGAAAACCGGCTGCCGCCCTTCGTGCCGGTCCGGGCGCTGGCGCCCACGGTGCTGACGGTGCTGGCGCTGTGCTCCGGGGTCACCTCGATGCGCTACGCCTTTCAGGAGCGGTGGGAGGCGGCCGTGGTCGCCATCCTGCTGGCCAGCCTGTTCGACGCCCTGGACGGTCGTGTCGCGCGGCTGATCAAGGGTACAACCAAGTTCGGTGCCGAACTGGATTCCCTGTCGGACGTCATCTGCTTCGGCGTCGCGCCGGCGCTGGTGCTCTATCTGTGGACGCTGCACGACGTCCGCGGCATCGGCTGGGCGGTGGTGCTGCTCTACTGCGTGTGCTGCGCCCTGCGGCTGGCCCGCTTCAACATCATGGACCAGAACGCCGGCGAGGACGGCACCATCCACCGCTTCTTCATGGGCATGCCGGCGCCGGCGGCGGCGGGGCTGGCCATGGCGCCGCTCGCCCTGACCTTCTATCTGCAAGACGAGCTGTTCCGGCAGCCTGTCGCCTGCACCATCTATCTCGGCCTGATCGCGCTGATGATGATCAGCCGGGTGCCGACCTTCTCCGCCAAGTACATCCGGATCAGCCGCCACTACGTGATGCCCATCCTGCTGGGCGTGGGCGTGCTCGTGGCGCTGCTCACTTCCTATTTCTGGGCGACCTATGTGGGCCTTGCCGCTGTCTACGCCATCTCCCTGCCGGTGGGCGTGGTGACGGCGCGCCGCGACCTGCAGCGCAAGTCGGCGCACCTGGACGCCGCCGACGAGGGCCTGGACGAGGACGATGGACCTCACGAATGAGGCGCTGGCCCGCTGGCTCGGCCGGGTCGGCGAATGGCTGAACCTGCCGGAGGATGCGCGCCGCATCCGCAGGTCCGACCGCCGGAGCGCGCTCGCGGAGGATCCGGGCGCGGACCGGGCGGTGGCGGCGATGCTCGACTGGCTGGACGAAGCGCAGCAGGAAGGCGGCGGGATCGCGGAGCATTTCAGCCTGCTGTCGGGCTGGTCGGGGGTATGTCCGGCGTCGACCGGGGCGACGCTGAGGGTGCTCGTCCCGCTGCCGGACCGGGAGGCGCAGTCCCGGCGCGCGCTGCACGCGGTGCTCGCCCTGCAGCGCCCCGACGGCGGCTTCCCGGACTCCCCGGAGTGGAACCGGCCGTCCCGGCCCTTTGCGAGCGGCCAGGCGCTGCTGGGCCTGGTGGCGGCAGAGCGCCGATTCGGCGGCTTGAAGGAGGCCGTGGCGATGGCCGCCGGGTGGCTCGCCGAGACGCAGGAGGCGAAAGGATACTGGACTCATGCGGCATCGGGGTTGCAGCAGCCCGGCGGGCGAAGCTACGACGCACAGGCGGCCTGGGCGCTGCTGGAGGCGGATTCGCTCCTGCCGGGACACGGCTGGCGGGATGCCGCATTGTCGGCCCTGGCGTGGACGCAGGCCCAGCAGCGGGGCAACGGCTGGTTCGACCATTGCACGGCAGGCGACCGTGGCCGGCCGCTGACCCTGACCCTTGGACTCGCGGTGCGCGGCTTCCTCGAGTCCTACCGGCTTGCGCGTGTGCTGCGCCATCTGGATGCTGCGGTGATGGCGGGCTGGGCGCTGGTGGCGGTCCAGCGCAAGGATGGCGCGTTGCCCGGTGCGCTCGATGACAAGTGGGAGGCCGACGCCGCCTGGAGCTGTCTGCCGGGGAACGCCGCCGTCGCCAGTTGTTGGATGCTGCTCTACCGCGAGACCAGGGACGAAGCCTTCCTGCGCGCCGCCCGCGCTGCCAATGGGTTCAATCGAAGGACGCTTTCCCTGGAGGGGCGGGCGGCGACGAAGGGGGGCGTGCGCGGCTCTTATCCCGTCGACGGCGGCTATGCGCGCTTCCGCTACCCCTCGATCGGCGCCGTGCTGGCGGTCGAAAGCAACCGCCTCGAGGACGCCGTGACGGGCGATCTCGCAGACTCCGGGTCCGTGGCCTCTTCCTGACCGGGATCAGTGGCCGAACAGGTCCCAGTACATCCGCAGCGAGGTGAGGGCGAGGAACAGCGCGAAGGCCCAGCGCAGCGGCTGCGGCTTCAGTCGGTGGGCCAGCGCCACGCCCCACGGCACGGCGAGCAGCGTCGCCGGCACGATGAGCGCGAAGCCCAGCAGGCTCACATAGCCGAGGGAATAGGCCGGCACCGGGTCGTTCCAGCCGCCGGCGATGAAGCCGATGGCGCCGGGGACGGCGATGATCAGCCCGAAGCCGGCCGCCGTCGCCACCGCCCGGTGGATCGGCACGCCGAAGGCCGACAGGGTGGGCACGGCGAGGGTGCCGCCGCCGATGCCCATCATGGCCGAGATCGCACCGATGCCGACGGGCGGCAGGGCGCCGCCGACGCCGCCGGGCACCGAGGAACGCAGCGTCCAGGTGTGCGGGACGAAGGCCATCTGGGCGGCCACCAGCAGCGCGACGGTGGCGAAGATGAAGGTCAGCGCGCCACCCTTCGCCACGAAAACGGCAATGACGGTGCCGATCAACACCCCTATGAACAGCGGGATGGCCCATTGCCGCAGCAGCGCCGTGTCCACCGCGCCGCGCTTGTGGTGGCTGCGCACGGAGCGGATCGAGGTGGGGATGATGGTCGCGAGCGAGGTCCCCACCGCCATGTGCATGCGCAGCGACAGGTCGATGTCCAGGTAGGAGAAGACGTGGTAGAGCGCCGGCACGATGACGATGCCGCCGCCGACGCCGAGCAGGCCGGAGAGCACGCCGCCGAACAGGCCGACGCCGACCAGCAGCGCGGCGAGCATGAACATTTCCGGTGTGGTCAGCATGATGCTCCGGTCAGCAAGGGAGGGGGGAGGATCAGGTGCCGGTGAAGCGGGGGTCGCGCTTCTCCAGGAAGGAGGCGACGCCCTCCGCGTGGTCGTCGGAATCGAAGCATTCCCTGAGCGCGGCGGTATGGGCTTCCATGTGCGCCGCGGCAGAACGTTCGAGGCCTTCGTAGACCAGCGCCTTGATGCGGGTGAGGGCGAAGGGCGAGCCGCGCAGGAAGGTCTCGGCTTCGGCCCGGGCGGCGGCCAGCAGATCCTCCGGCGCCACCACGGCGCCGACATAGCCGATCTCCAGCGCCTCCTCGGCCGACAGGAAGCGGCCGGAATAGAGCAGTTGCAGCGCCCGCTGCGGCCCCAGCAGCCGGGGCAGCAGCCAGGTGCCGGCGCCGGTGTCGGGCACGAGGCCGCGATGGACGAAGTTCCAGGCGAAGCGGGCGCGCGGCGTGGCGATGCGCACGTCGCACTGGCTGGTGAACTCGGCGCCCATCCCGACGGCTGCGCCGTCCACGGCGGCGATCACCGGCTTGGGGCATTTCAGCAGCGGCCACCAGCGGCCGCCTTCCCTGGCCGAGCCGCGCAGTCCGCGCTCCTTGCCGGGCACGCTGTTGAGGTCCGAAAGGTCGGTGCCAGCGCAGAACGATCCCTGGTCGCCGCCGGTGACGATCAGGACGCGCACGGCCGGATCGGCGCCCAGCGCGCCGACCGCCTCGATGAAGGAGCCGAGCATGGCGAACGACATGGCGTTGCGCCGTTCCGGCCGGTCGATCAGCAGGGTGGCGATACCCCGCTCGTCGACCGACGTCCTGATGAACTCGCTCACGGCCGCTACTTGCCCTTGGGGCGGCGCATCTTGTCGCGGTGATAGAGCGGGTCGTCGGGTTTGCGGGCGCCGGGAATCATGTCGCTGGTGGCGAAGAAATCGCCGGTCGAGGGTTCCTTGCGCGCCCAGTCCACCAGCTCGCTCCGGTAGGCGATCTTCCAGACGCCGAAGCGGCACTCGTAGCGGTCCACGTAGCGGCCGCTGATGAACAGGTCGAACTCCTCGCCGTCCTCGACGATGCGGTGGTGTGCCTGGTAGTAGACCTCGCCATAGGCCTCGAGGCCGTCGATCTCGATCTGGCACTGGCCGATCATGTGATGGTTGGCCTTGTGGGACCGCAGCGCGTTCTGGGCGAACTCGACGAAGCCGTCCGGCCCGCCCTCGTAGATGCCGTAGGACAGCCACGCATCGTCGAAGAACACGGAACGGTGGAGCACCGGGTCGAGCCGGTCCTGGGCGCGCATGTAGTTCTGGATGAGTTGCGTGATCTCGTCGCGGGCCAGAACCTCGAACAGGCGCTGCTCTTCCGACCATTTCAGGAACATGTGGTAGTCCTCCCAGCTTTCGATTCGCCGGAAACAATGGCCGCAACCGCGCCTCCGGTCAAACCTCCGATGGCGCAGCTGCGTGTTGACCGGAAGCACCCTGGCGCATAACCATGCGCGACCCCGGCATGGAAGGCGGTAAAGACGAATGGCGACAGTGGAAGGCGGCATGCGAGGCGGGATCGCCGCCCTGTGGGGCGAAGCCCGGACGCTGGGCGGCGTGCTGCTCTGCGCGGTCTGCTACGGGGCGGGAGACTTGATCCGCTACCAGTTCGTCGAGCCGGAGGCGATGGGCGCCGCCTGCGAGCGCGGCCACCCGTGGTGGTGCCCGGTGCGCACCGGCTTCATCATGTTCACCGAGTGGAACGGCTTCGGCTGGCTTGCCCTGGCGCTGGCGCTGGGCGCTGCCGCGTCGCTTGTCCGCGGCCGCGTCGCCGTCGGCCGCCGTCTGGCCGTGACGGCGCTGTTCTTCGGCGGCTTCGGCATGATCCTCTACAACGCCAGCATGTCGATTCCCGCGGGGATCATCGCCCTGCTGTGCCTGAGCCGCGCCCGGTAGCGCGCGGATCAGCGGGAGGCGGCGGGCGCCGGCTGCCTTGTCCGGAGAGCCCGCCACAGCCGCTTGGCTTCGCGCCAGGCGAATGGCAGCCAGGGAATCGACAGGGCGACGCAGGTCGCTGCCCAGAGCACGGCTTCGCGGTTGCTGGGCAGATCGATGGCGGCCGGGCCGGCGACCAGCAGGATGGCGGCGAGCCAGCCCTCCTCGGCCTGGGCACCGTCGGCCCGCTCCCGCGTCGCCGGCTGCAGATAGAGCAGCAGGAACGCTGCCGCCGGCAGCCAGAAGGCCAGCTGCAGGAAGTCGCGGTGGCGGCCGTCGAGGGCGAGCGAGAGCGCCAGCACGGCCGCCGGCACCATCACGCCCCAGTGATAGAGGCCGATGGCCCGGGAGCCGCTGAGACGGCGCTCCCTGATGCCCTCCAGCACGCCGTCGAGGCTGGCCGGCTTGGGCACGCCGGTGCCGCCGGCCACGGCGTAGATCAGCAGGCCGCCGCCGACGACGGCCAGCCCCATCAGCCAGGCGCACCAGATCCAGCCGATCCAGTTGAGGACGATCATGCTGAGCTGGACGCCCAGCGCCCACAGGGTCGCGCCTACGGCAGGCGCGGCGACGCCGAGCGCCAGCCAGCGCAGCGGCGTGATCGGGCGCCGCCGGAGCAGCCCCCAGCCAAGGGCAACGAGGCTGACGAAACCCGTGAAGAGCGCTGCCCACCGCCAGTGCGGCCATTCGCTGACCGGTCCGGTGAGCGGGAACTTCAGGTGGCGGTCCTTGTCCAGGATGCCCCAATAGCCGCCCACGGTGCCTTCCGGCATCCGCTTCCAGGGCTGGTCGATGGCCTCGATCAGGTTGTAGGGCACGCCGATGGCGTCGGCCTGCGCGGCGAACTCCCGCACGAATCGCGCTTCGTTGACCAGCGTGGGCGCGGCGCCCGACCGCGTGCGCCCTGCCGATGGCCAGCCGATCTCGCCGATCTGTACGGTCTTGCCGGGGAACAGCTTCTGCGTGTCCTCGATGATCTGGCGGGCGTGGGCCTGGACCTCGTCGATCGACACGGGATGGGGGTCGTCCCAGTAGGGCAGCACGTGGACGGTGACGATGTCGACCGCCTGGCCCACCACCGGATTGCGGCGCCAGAACTCGTAGATGTCGGCGTAGGTCACCGGGAACCGGGTCCGGGCCTTGACCGACCGGATGATCTTGGCAAGCCGCTCGCCGGTCATCTCCCGGCGCAGCAGGACCTCGTTGCCGACGACGATGGCGCGCACCGCCTGGGGGTAGCGATTCGCCAGTTCCAGAGCGTGGCTGATCTCCTTCTCGTTGCGCTCGTCGTCGGCGCCGATCCAGATGCCCACCAGCACCTTGATGCCGGCGTCCGCGGCGGCCTTCATGGTCTTGCCCTGATCGCCGAGCATGGAATAGGTGCGAATGCAGTCGGTGTACTTCGAGAGAATCTTGAGATCGCGCTCGATCAACCCGTCGGGCACCGGGAACAGGCCGTCCTTGGCATTGAGCGGCGAGGCGCCGTCCGACGCCGGCGTGTAGGAGAGGCACTGGAGATGGCCGTGCGGCACGTCGACGATGTCGACGGGACGGCCGAGATAGGCCCAGACCGACCACGAGATCGCGGCGGCGACGAGAAGCGCGAGAACGGCGGCGAAGCGGGTCATGGCGGCTCTGGCGAGAAAAGGTCAGCGACGTGAAGCATAGCCCTTTAGCCCACGCGCCGCGCGGCGTCGAGGGCGATCCGGGTCAGGCCGCCTGGGCCTGCGGCTCTCCGGACTGTTCGTCGGAGGGCGGCAGGTTGCCGCCCCGGCGTCGGATCAGCGCCTCGGACAGCCGTTCCAGGCCATAGAGCATGGGCGCGGCGAGGAACGGCAGGCTCTGCACCAGCAGCGTCGCGGCGAACACGTAGCGCTCGAAGATCTGGTTCTCGTTGTCGAGCGCCAGCACCGCCGCGCCGAGCACGAGCAGGCAGCCGACGATCGCCTCCGTCCGGATGGGGTTCTGGCGCTTGCCCTTGTTGCCGCCGCCCTTGGCGGTGACCTTGAAGGGCAGCGCGTCGCTCACCAGGCCACGCCCCACCGCCTGGGCGACGGTGTATTGCAGGCTCATCGCGGCCACGGCCGCGCCGAAGATGCGGTGCGGCGGGATCTTGACCCGGGTCATGTAGAGCAGGCTGCAATGCAGCAGGTTGACACCGAAGGCGACAAGGATCGGCAGGGTGAACGGCAGCACCGGGATCATCATGTTGGCCAGCAGGATCATCGGCACCCAGAGCAGGTTGAGGAACGCCGACAGCACGCCGAAGGCGTCGGAGATCCAGTAGCTCCAGCCGGCGATGAACTGGGTCTTCTGCCGGTAGTTGAGGCCCGGCGCCGCCGGTTTCATGTGCGGCCAGTGCTTGCGGATGATCTGCATGGCGCCGTAGGCCCAGCGGTGGCGCTGGGTCTTGAATGCCTCGAACGTGTCGGGCAGCAGGCCCCAGCCGTAGCGGCGATTGGTGTAGGTGCCTTCGTAGCCGGCTTCCAGCAGCCGCAGGCCCAGCTCGGTGTCCTCGGTGATGGTCGCCGAGCTCCACCCGCCCACCTCGTCGAAGGCGGTGCGGCGCAGCAGCAGCATGGTGCCGTGGGCGATCAGGGCGTTGCGTTCGTTCCGCTGCACCATGCCGATGTCGAAGAAGCCGGCATATTCGCTGTTGATCGCGGTCTTGAACGAGGATTCCGGTCCGTCCCGATGGTCCTGGGGCGCCTGCACGAAGGCGATCTTGGGATCGGCGAAGGCGGGTGTGAGGTCCTTCAGCCAGTCGCGGTCGACCACGTAGTCGGCGTCGATCAGCGCCAGCACCTCGGCGTCGTCGGCGACCTGGTCCATGGCGAGGGTCAGCGCGCCCGCCTTGAAGCCCTTGACGTTCTGCAGGTTGAGGAACTTGAAGCGTGGCCCGAGGGCGCGGCAGTGCTGCTCGATGGGTGCGGTGAGCGAGTCGTCCGGCGTGTTGTTGATGATCACCAGGACCTCGAAGTCCGGATAGTCGAGACGCGACAGGCTGCTCAGAGTCTGCTTCAGCATGTCCGGGTTTTCGCGGTACGCCGGCACCTGGATCGAGACCTTGGGGAAGCGGAAGTCCGGCGGTGTCGCAATGCGCGGCGGCAGCAGCCGGATCGGCCGGTTGCCCACCGTGACCTCGGCCACCTCGTCGAGCTTGAGCAGGGTCATCGCCGTCAGCGGCAGCATCAGCAGGAAGCCGATCGCCCAGGCGATGGCCGAACCGGTGCTGAGATAGTTGTCGAACGGATAGGCGAGGGCGAGCGCCATGCCGGCGGAGAGCGCCTGCGCCGAGAGGGACACGGCGAGGGCGTGACCGAGCGACGTCCGGCGGCGGCCGATGGCGATGGCGGTGAGGATCGCGCCGAGCAGCATGGCGATGGCCGCGGTCGGCCCGTGATGCCGGTCGTTGACCTCGCCCTGCAGCGAGAATTTCTGGTTGCCGGAGGCGTCGAACAGGCCCCAGTAGGGACCGACGTTGCCCTCGTTGGTCTTCCAAGGCTGGTCGTAGGCCTCCATGAGGTTGTATTCGACGTCGTTCTTATGGGCCCAGATGAGGAAGCCGCGGATCAGGCCCGCCTGGGTCAGCGTGTCGGGCACGGATTTCAGCTTGTTCGAGCCCTGGCTGGGCCAGCCGAACTCGGCGATGACGACGCGCTTGCCGGGAAAGGTGGAGCGCAGCTGGTCGTAGCGCGCCATGGTGAACTCGAGGGCGCCGCTCGACGGAATGCCCTCCCAGTACGGCAGGATGTGCGCCGAGATGAAGTCGACCTCGCGCGCCAGTTCCGGATGCTCGATCCACTTGTCCCAGGTCTCGCCGGTGGTCACCGGCAGGCGGGTGCGCCGGCGCACCTCGCGGATGTAGCCGATCAGCTTCTCGACGGAATGATCGCCCCACTCGTGCCGCAGGATGGTTTCGTTGCCGACCACGAAGGAATGGATGTTGGGATAGCGGCGCGCGAGCTTGAGAGCGGATTCGATCTCGCGCTTGTTGTTCTGTTCGTCCTGGCCGAGCCAGATGCCGAGGGAGACCGAGATGTCGCGCTCGTTGGCCAGCCGCGGCACCTCGGCGGCGAGCCCCGTCGCGCCGTAGGTGCGGACGCTCGACGAGATGGTCTTGATGTGGTCGAGCATGGCGCCGACCCGCGCGATCTCGA
Organism: Alphaproteobacteria bacterium; assembly: GCA_016124315.1. Classification (GTDB taxonomy): domain Bacteria; phylum Pseudomonadota; class Alphaproteobacteria; order SMXS01; family SMXS01; genus RI-34. Next base: position 14,001 of record WGNW01000086.1, on the reverse strand, counting down.
GCGGCGTGATGGGATTGGTCGCGGCTTTCGGGCCGCCGACGTCGAGCGACACGGACTCGACGCGGTTGGTGACTTCCGGCGGATCGCTGAAGTCGTAGGACCGGTACCAGCCCCAGCCCTGCACGAGCGCACCCAGAATGATCGCCAAGAGGATGTTGCGCATTCAGCTCAAGTGTCCATGACGTCCCACGACGACGTCCCACAAATTCGCAAGTTTATGCTGCACGTGCACAGTCTTTTGAGCAAGCAAAGAAGGCCTCAACAAGGCGTCGACCCGACTGTGAGGCCTTATTTAGCGGCCTTGCTGTCCGGCTTCTTGACCGTGTTGGCCTGTTCCTTTGGCCGCCCCATGGGTTCCAGCCACTCCCAACAATTCGATACCAGCACCTCGTTGGCCGGTCGGTTCGCGCCGGTCGGTGCATCCGCCGCGCAGGCGAAGGCCTTGGTCAGGTGGTCTTGCGGGCAGCCGAATTGCAGATAGAACTTCAGGTGATCCTGGGCCGCGAGCGTGTCCTCACGCAGTAGCGAATGCAGCACCCGGGTGCCCGTCCAGCGGCACTGGCCCTGCATGTATTCGGGCTGCGGCTGCTCCTTCGACTTGGCGGAGTGTGCCTGAGCGTGCGCGCCTGCAAGCGGCGTCAGGGTACCCAAGGCGACGATCAGACACAGCGATCCTGTGGCCACGCAGGAGCGAATGCTCATCTAGTCGGCCGCGGCTGTAGAGGATTGACGGGCGAGGCAAACGGGCAATGACGGAGTCCACCTTGTGCATGCGGCTTTCGAGCCGGCAGTGTCCGAAAAGATAGGGGCTCGGGTCCAGAATGCAACGACTGTGTTGGCGCCTCTCGTGCGTGCGACGGTCATTGCCGCAGACGCCTCGCCATCAAGGCCGTGACCATCGGACTGAGCAGCAGGGTGATGGCGATGGCAACGATGATCAGGTGGTAGCCGTTCTTGTCGATGATGCCGCCGCCGAAGCCGATCGCCGCCAGCATGAAGCTGAATTCGCCGATCTGCGCCAGGTAGGATGAGCCGTAAAGGGCGTCGGGCCAGTCGTAGCCGCCGGACCGCAGGATGACGGCGTTGATCAGCGTGTTGATGACGAACGCGCCGACTACGACGATGGCGACCTGCACGAGATGCGCGTAGAGGAACTGCAGGTCGATCAGCATGCCGATCGACACGAAGAAGAAGGCGAGGAACAGCGCGCGCATGGATTCGAGGCTGTCGCGCACCCAGTCGGTCTCGCGGGCGGCGGCCACGATGATCCCCGCCACGAACGCACCCAGCGCGCCCGAGAGGTTGAACAGGGCGGTGACTACCGCCAGGCCGAAGCACAGGCCGAGCGCGGCGAAAACCTGCAACTCGTGGTCCTCCTTGATGCGGCGTGCAAAGGGCAGCCTGATCTCGCCGCGGACCAGCACGAAGCCGAGGAGGGCGATGAGCAGCAGGCTGCCGACGCCCTGCAGCACCATGTCGCCGGTGCTGAGCTTGCCACCCTCCATGCTCGACAGGATCAGCATCATCGGGATGATCGCCAGATCCTGCGCCAGCAGCATGCTGAGAATGTCCTGCCCGAGCTGCTGCTGGAGCATCTGCCGGCTTTCCAGCATCTTGATCACCACGGCGGTGCTGCTCAGGCTGATCACAAAGCCGTAGAACACGCATTGCCGTGACGTCCAGTCGGTGAACGGACTGAGCATGGTGATGAAGCCGACGCTCAGCGCCACCTGGAACAGCGTGCCGAGCACCGCGATCTTCCATGTGGCGATCAGCTTGCGCGGCGTCACCTCCATGCCGACGAAGAACATCAGCAGCAGCACGCCGAAGGCGCCCATTCGGTCCAGCAGGTCCCGGTCGGTGATCAGCTCGAGTCCGGCCGGGCCCAGCACGATGCCGGCCACCAGGTAGCCCACGACGTTGGGCTGCTTCAGCAGCTTGGAGGCCGTGGCGATGGCCAGAATGCCCAGGATCGTGGCGACGAGCACGCTGACGGTCGGATCTAGATGCACGAGGATTTCCCTGGCAGGCGGGGCATGACGGATTGCCTGACGTCGATTCTACGGGGCCGGGACGTCGATGCAACGCGCAATGCCGCCGCGTCGACGCGGCGGCGTTGCATGGGGTGCGCGTCAGGGGATACGATCCGCCGACATCGAACAGGGGAGACTGACATGAGCAACGTATTCGGCGGCGTGGTGCAGCAGGGTTACGTGGTGCCCGACATCGACGCGGCGATGAAGCACTGGATCGCCCGCGGCGTGGGCCCGTTCTACATGGAGCACCTGAAGGACTATCCGGGCGAGGTGGACGGCAAGCCGGTCAAGCTCGAGCTCAAGGCCGCCTTCGCCTACTCCGGCGACCAGCAGATCGAGGTGATCGAGCCGATCGGCGCGACGCCGTCGATCTATGGCGAGTACCTGAAGGAGCATCCGCAGGGCGGCCTGCAGCACCTTGCGGTCTGGTGCGACGGCACCATCGCCGAGAAGCTGGACGACCTCAAGCGGCGCGGCATGGATTACAAGGTCCGGCAGACCTACGGCGGCGAGCACGCCTACATCGACTCGGTCGACCAGCCGGGCGTGATGATCCAGCTGATGAAGCGGGGCGACCTGATCGAGAAGATGTTCGCCATCATCAAGGAAGGCGCCGACACCTGGGACGGCGAGACCGACCCGGTACGCCGGATCGACTGGTCGTCCGGCACCCCGGTGGTCAAGCCGATCGGCCAGGCGGCCTGAGCGCGGCCGCCCGGTCGGGGCGGCGGATCAGAGCATCTCCTCGGCGATCACCTTCAGGGCATCGGGCGAGGTGCGGCCGATCAGCATGGAGCCCACGTGGCCCTTGGCGGCCGCCTGCTTCCAGGGGGCGAGCCGCTCCCTGATGCGCTCCTTCGGGCCGCACAGGGCGACCGCGTCCACCAGCTCGGCCGGCACGGCGGCGGCGGCCTCGGCCCTCTGGCCGGACAGGAACAGGTCCTGGATCTTCACCGCCGCGTCCTCGAATCCCAGGCGCTTGGCGTAGTCGTTGTAGAAATTCTTCGAGCGGGCGCCCATGCCGCCGATATAGAGCGCCATGCCGGGGCGCACCTTGTTGCGGCACTCCTCCACGTCGTCGCCGAGCACCGCGTTGACGAACGGCGCCACGTCGAAGTCGGCAAGGCTTTTGCCGCCGGCCTCCAGCCCCGTCTCGATGTCGCCCTGGAAGACGTCGAAGCGGGACGGGTCCATCCAGATCGGGAAGAAGCCGTCGGCCACCTCGGCGGCGGTCCGGACGCCCGCCGGCGTGATCGCGGCGGTGTAGATCGGCATGGAAGGGTCGCCGTGCAGGATGCTCTTCAGCGGCTTGCCGAGCCCGGTGGCGCGCGGTCCGGTGTAGGGGATGTCATACTCCTCGCCGTGGAACTCCAGCGGCTTCTCGCGCTTCAGGATCTCGCGGATGATCTGGATGTATTCCTTGATCCGCACCATCGGCTTGCCGTAGGGCACGCCGTGCCAGCCTTCGGCCACCTGCGGCCCGGACGGCCCGAGGCCGAGCAGGAACCGGCCGCCGGACAGGTCGTTGAGGCTCATGGCGGTCATGGCGGTGCAGGCCGGCGTGCGCGCCGGAATCTGCATGATCGAGGTGCCCACCTTGATCTTCGTGGTCTGCGCCAGCACCCAGGCGGCGGGCGACACCGCGTCCGACCCGTAGGCCTCCGCCGTCCAGGCCGAGTCATAGCCGAGGGTTTCGGCGAGCTTCACGGTCTCCAGGCCCAGGTCCATCTTGCCGCCGGAATAGCCCAGCAATATCCCCAGTTTCATCGTGCATCCCTTTCCGTTGCGGGGCCATGTTACCGGCCCGTTTCGCGGTCAGCTTAGGCGATTCAGGGGGGCCCGCAACCCAATTGTCCGCCCGGCGCCGAAAGCCCTTGCGCCGGTCCGGGGCCTATGGTGCAAACAGGCTTCCGCTCACTCCTCGCCAAGGTGCACGCGATTCCTTTCCAGACCTCCCTCTGCAGTACCTCCGGCGTCATCGAGATCGACCTGGCGGCGATCGCGGACAATTTCCGCAGGATGAGCGGATGGGCGCACGGCGCCGAGGTCGCCGCCGCGGTCAAGGCCGACGCCTATGGTCTGGGGGGCGGTCGGGTGGCGCCCGTGCTGCGCGAAGCGGGATGCCGGAGCTTCTTCGTGGCGACGCCGGGCGAGGGGATCGCGCTGCGTTCGGTGCTGGACGATGCCGCGATCTACGTGCTCAACGGTCTGATGGCAGGCGACGAGGCCGCCTTCGAGGAGTACGAGCTCGTGCCCGTCCTCAACGATCCCGGTCAGGTCGACCGCTGGGCCGCCTATTGCGCCCGGCGAGGCGCGGCCCTGTCGGCGGCGCTGCACGTGGACACGGGTATGAACCGGCTGGGGATGACCGGAGAGGAGGCGGCCGCAATGGACTCCCGCGGGCCCGGATTTCCGGTGGCGCTGCTGATGAGCCATCTGGCCTGCGCCCGGCATCCGGACGACGCCAAGAATGCCGACCAGCTCGCGCGATTCCGCCAGCTCGATCCGTTGTTTCCGGCCGTCGCCCGCAGCCTCGCCAATTCGGGCGGCGTCATGCTCGGCGCCGACTATGCCTTCGACATGGCCCGCGTCGGCATCGCGCTCTATGGCGGGGCGCCGCTGGACGGCGGGCCGAACCCCATGGACCCGGTGGTCCGAGTGCGGGCGCGGGTGCTGCAGATCAGGCAGGTGCCCCGGGGAGAGACCGTCGGCTACGACGCCACTTTCACCGCGCCGCGCGACATGCGCGTGGCCGTGGTCGCCGCCGGCTACGGCGACGGCTGGCCGACCGTGTTCACGGGCAAGGGCGCCGCTCTGGCCGGCGGGGCGCGGGTACCGTTCGTCGGCCGGGTATCCATGGACCTGAATGCCCTCGACGTGACCGGCCTGCCCGAAGGACAGCCGGCGGTCGGCGACCTTGTCGATCTCATCGGCCCCGGTCTCGGCGTGGACGAGGCGGCCGGGCGCGCCGGCCTTATCGCCTATGAGCTGCTGACCGCTCTCAGCCGCCGGTTCGAGCGGCGATACCTGCCGGCTTGAGCCGGAACCGGACCGGGCTAGAAGTTGTAGAGCAGCGTCGCCTTGGTTTCCGTGGAGGTCTTGACGCTGCCCAGCGGCACGTCGGTGTCGTGCTTCACGTTGAAGGACAGCTTGCCGGAGATCGTGTCGGTGATCTTGGTCTTGAGCGCGATCGTGTCCTCGAGCGTCGTGCGCAGGTCGGTCACGAACGCCGAGCCCGTGTTGTTGATGGCGAAATTGTCCGAGACGTTCCAGTTGAAGATGGTGTTCACCCGGCCGCCATATTCGTCCTGCGTGATCGCGGTGTCGTCCAGCGTGACTTGGCGGGCGGCGGCGCTGACTTCCACATCAAGGGAATAGTCCTCGCCCTCGAGAACGCGGTAGCCGACGCCCAGCGCCTCGACGTAGCGCTCCTTGAACGCCCCGAACCGGTCGCGGTCGTACTGGAACTGGCCGAAGGTGTAGAAGCGTTCGCTGAACTTGTAATCGAGCTGGTAGGACGCCGACGCCTTCTCGTTGGTGGTGACGCCGTCGGTCCGGATCATGCTGAAGCTGGCGCCGATCTTGTGGCGCCAGTGGCGCCGGTCGTTCAGCAGGTTGACGGCGGTCGCCACCGACCTTGCCGGTGAATTGCCGGTGTTGAGGCTCGCGCCCAGCTCGATGCCGCCGGTCCAGCCGTCGAAGCCGAAAAGACCCGGCGGCTTGGGCTTCTCATGCTTCTCCTCGGCCTTGCTCTGCGGCGGAGGGGACTTCTCGTCGGCCGAGACCTTCTTCTCCTTCTTCTGCTCCTTTGCCGGCTCGGCCTGCGCGGTCTGGGCGCCGCCGCCGGCGACCGCGGCGAGCTCGCCCGAGCGCGCGGGCGCCAGCTTCTGCGCCTCGGTCAGGATCGCCTGGCGCTGCTCGGGAAAGCCGTCGCCGGCGATGAGCACCGCCGCGTCCAGGTAGCGCGTGGTGGATTCTCTCTCGTCCCGTTCGGCCGCCTTGTGCAGCATGGTGGAAACCGCGTCCGGCAACGGTGCCGCGTTCTGCGCCACCGCGACGACCGGAGCAGAAGAACAAACAAGCGCCAGGACGGCGAGACCGCGTCGCATCGACTACCCTTTTCGTTGACCTGATTGACGTCTAGGCGCCCGAAGGACGCGTGAGATCAACAGTATGCGGGTTTTTGTGCGGTGCGGTCAAATCCGCCGGACGGATTTTTTCCGGGATCAGCGGCCGGCGAAGTGGGCGGAGCGCTTCTCGATGAAGGCGTCGATGGCCTCGAGGTGATCCTCGGTCTGGTGGCAGACGCCCTGGAAGAAGGCGCACTGGTCGAGGAAGTCCTTGAGCTGCTCGCGCTCGGCCAGCTTCATCAGCCGCTTGGTGTAGCGGGTGGTGATCGGCGGCTTGGAGGCGAAGGTGCGCGCCATCTCCATCGCCCGCGGCATCAGCTGGTCCGGCTCGGTCACTTCCAGCACCATGCCCAGCTTGAGCGCCTCGTCAGGCTTCACCAGCCGGCCGGAGAAGGTGAGTTCGGCCGCGCGCTGGTAGCCGACGATCTTGGGCAGGAACCAGGCGCCGCCGTCGCCGGAGATCAGGCCCAGGTTCACGAAGGTCTCGCCGAACAGCGCGTCCGTCGAGCAGATGCGGATGTCGCACATCAGGGTGAGGTCGCAGCCGGCGCCGATGGCCGGCCCGTTGACGGCGGCGATGGTGGGCACCTCGACCGATTGGATGGCGAGCGGAATGCGCTGGATGCCGTCCCGGTAGCCCTGGGCCACGAAGCCCACTTCGCCCGCGTGGTCGACGGCGCGCTGCTTCATCTCCTTGATGTTGCCGCCGGCGGAGAACGCCGAGCCGGCGCCGGTGACGACCAGCACCGAGACGTCGGGGGTGGCGTTGATCCAGGTGCAGGTGTCGACGATGTCCTGGATCAGGTTATTGCCGGTCAGCGCGTTGCGGACGTCGTGGCGGTTCAGCGTCAGCACGGCCACCCGGTTCTCCAGGGTCAGCGTGGCGTCTACCAGGGTCGGTACGGTGGTCATGGGAATCTCCTGCTCGGTTCGACCGCGACTATAGCCCCGGCACGCGTGAAGATAAGTCCCTTTTGCGGCGGAAGGGTTTCTCTATAGTGACCGGTGCATCGGCCGCAGGGGGGAACCGCATGGCACAGGCAGGAACGCGCGCGACCATCCTCGGGCATCCGAGAGGCCTCGCGGTCCTGTTCCTCACCGAGATGTGGGAGCGCTTCAGCTACTACGGCATGCGCGCCCTGCTGATCTTCTACCTGACCAAGCACTTCCTGTTCGCCGATTCCCCCGCCTACGGAATCTTCGCCGGCTACACGGCCCTGGTCTACATCGCGCCGATCATCGGCGGCTTCGTCGCCGACCGCTATCTGGGCTTCCGCCGGGCCATCCTCGTGGGCGGCATCCTGATCATGTTCGGGCATTTCGGCATGGCGTTCGAGGGCGCACCCGCGGTGGCCGACGCCGCCGGCCGGGTGAGCCGCGACGGCCTGTCGCTGCAGGTCATGTACTTCTCGCTGGCGCTGATCGTCACCGGCACCGGCCTGCTCAAGGCCAACATCTCGTCCATCGTCGGCAGCCTCTACGACGAGGGCGACCGCCGCCGCGACGCCGGGTTCACCATCTTCTACATGGGCATCAACGTGGGCGCGTTCCTCGCGCCGCTGGCCTGCGGCTGGCTCGGCGAGACCTATGGCTGGTCGTACGGCTTCGGCGCCGCGGGAGTCGGCATGGCGCTCGGCCTTGTCGTGTTCGTCACCGGTCGCCGTTGGCTGGAAGGGCAGGGCGAACCGCCCGATCCGGCGGCGCTGCGACGGCGGGTCTTCGCCGGCCTGACGCTGGAGCAGACGGTCATCGGCTGCTGCGTGCTGACCCCCGTCCCCATCTGGATCCTGGTGCAGAACAGCGAGGTGGTGGGCGGTCTGCTGGGCGTGGCCGGCGGTCTCGCGATCCTGGCCGTCGTGGTCTATGCGGCGATGAAGCTGGAGCGCGTGGCGCGCGACCGGATCTTCGCGCTGCTGATCCTGCTGCCGTTCCATTCCCTGTTCTGGGCGTTCTTCGAGCAGACCGGCACCTCGATCGCGCTGTTCGCCGACCGGGCGGTCGACCTGCACCTGTTCGGCCTGACCGTGGAGCCGGCCCAGATCCAGGCCATCAATCCGCTGTGCATCATCCTGTTCGCGCCGGTCGTCGCGGCCATCTGGGTCGGCCTCGACCGCTATGGACGCGAGCCGCACATTCCCGCCAAGTTCGCCCTCGGCCTCGCGCAGATCGGCATCGGCTTCTTCATGTTCGTGGCAGGCATCAAGTTCGCGGGCGAGGGGCAGCGGGTCGCCTTCCTGTGGCTGGTGCTGGGCTACCTGTTCCATTCCACCGGCGAGCTGTGCATCTCGCCCGTCGGCCTGTCGGCCGCCACCAAGCTGTCGCCCGGCAAGATCGCCGGCCTGATGATGGGCGTCTGGTTCCTGTCCAACGCCTTCGCCAATTACGGCGCCGGGCTGATCGCCATGACGTCGAGCATCGACCGTGCGCCCGGCGCCGGCGTGGCGGTCGGCGAGGCGCTGCCGGTCTATGGTGCGATGTTCCAGTCGGTGGCGTGGGTCGCCCTCGCCTCGGCGGCGGTGCTGCTGGTTCTGTCGCCGCTCTTGAAGCGGCTGATGCACGGTGTACGCTGAGCCACCAAAAGGGGAGAGCACATGACGAAACCTGGCTATCTGTTCATCGGTGTCGACATGCATGACGAGGACGTCATGCGGCGCTATGTGGACGGCACCACGCCGATCCTGCTGAAGCATGGCTGCGAGTTCATCGCCCTCGACGACAACGCCGACCTGCTGGACGGCGAGTATCGGCGCCAGCGGCTGGTCCTGCTGCGGTTTCCTTCTCTCGACGCGGTGCGGGCGTTCTGGGACGACCCGGACTACAAGCCGATGAAGGAACTCCGGAAGGATGCCTCGGAGACCGACGTGCTGCGGGTGGAAGGCTTCGGCGAGTCTCAGCCGGACCAGGCGGGCGAGGACGGCGAGAAGCCGGTCTTCCTCGTCGGCCGCTCACAGGTGCGCAACCCCGAGGCGATGAAGCCCTATCTGGAGTTCGTGCCGCCGATCAGCGCGCGCTACGGCGCCCAGGTGCTGGTCGCCAATCCGGACTACGAGGTGCTCGAGGGCTCGTGGCCCGCCGGGACGTTCATCACCCTGCGCTTCCCCTCGGAGAAGGCGTTCCGGGGCTTCTGGAGCGATCCGGACTACCTGCCCTACAAGCAGCTTCGGGAGGACAACAGCGAGGGCATGCACCTGATGGTCCGCGGCGTCTAGCGGCGGCCCAATTCTGCAAACGGGAGAAGACCATGGGACGGGTTGAGGGCAAGGTCTGCCTGATCACCGGCGGCGGCGCCGGCCTTGGCCGGGCGGACGCCATGCGGCTGGCCGAGGAGGGGGCGCGGGTCGTCGTCACCGACGTCAACCGGGAAGGCGGCGAGGAGACGGCGCATCTGGCGAGCAACGGCGCCATCTTCCTGACGCAGGACGTCGCCGACGAGGAATCGTGGCCGCGGGTGCTGGAGCAGGTCCGGCGCCATTTCGGCCAGCTCAACGTGCTGGTCAACAACGCCGGCATCGTCGTGGTGAAGGACGTCGAGGCCACCACCACCGAAGAATGGCGCCGGGTGCAGTCGATCATGACCGACGGCGTGTTCTTCGGCCTGAAATACGGCATCGGGCTGATCAAGCAGAACGGCGAGCCCGGCTCCATCGTCAACGTCTCGTCGACCGCGGCGCTGCTGGGCTTTCCGCCCTATTTCGCCTATTCCGCGGCCAAGGGTGCGGTGCGCTCGATGACCAAGTCGGCGGCCATCCACTGCCAGCAGTCGCGCTACCGCATCCGGGTCAACTCGATCCATCCGGGCGCCATTGCCACCGCCATGGTCGCCAAGGCCACCTCCGAGGGCGGCGGCACCGGTGCGGAGGAGGCCGGCGAGGGGCAGCCGCCCGGTCCCGGGCTGGGCGATCCGGTGGACGTCGCCAATACGGTGCTGTTCCTGGCGTCTGACGAATCCAGGTTCATCAACGGCGCCGAGCTGGTGATCGACAACGGCTTTACGGTCAGTCCCTGAGAGGAAGCGGCGCCGAGTTCGGCGATCAGAGGCTGATCACGCGGACCGGGTCGCTCTTGCCGTCCCACTTGTCGGTTTCCTCCCGCAGCGCCTGCCAGACCACGCCGGCGCCCTCGGGCGCGTCGACCAGCTCGACCATGCAGTCGAGGGCGTCGCGGGTGTCGATGTAGCAGAACCGCCGATTGTTGGCGGAGGCCACTTCGCCGCTGGTGGCGACCTCGTAGCCCATGGCCCGGTAGCGCGCCAGCTCGGCATCGTAGTCCTCGGGATAGAAGCAGACGTGATGATAGCCTTCCTTGCCCTTGGGCACGGCGTCGCGGTAGGCGGACGGCCCGTCATTGTGCTGCTCGATCAGCTCCAGCTGCACGTGGCCTGCGAAGGCGACGGCGACCGAGATGTCCAGCTCGGCCGGCTTGCCCCGGTACTGCACGTTGTTGAGGCCGATCTTCGGGATCACGAAGAACGGACCGATGTTCATGATCCGGCGGAACCGGTCGATCGCCTCGTGCAGATCGCGGACCACCCAGGCGTTCTGGGTGATGATCAGATCCTGATGTTGTTTCATGCTCTTGGCCCCGTTCTATCGCGTGATGGTTGAAGTCTTGCCGTCCCAGCTACGGGCCGCGTCCTGGAGCATGCGCGTCATCTGCATGTAGCTGTCGTCGGCGTGGATCAGTTCCACCAGGCAGCGGGAGGCATCCCAGGTGTCCACATAGGCGATGTGGGTGCTGTCCGGGTTGCCGCCCGAGGCGATCACGTCGTGGCCCAGCTTGCGGTAGGCCTCGACGTCGCGTGCGACGTCGTCGGTCAGCACGCCGATATGGTGGAAGCCTTCCTTGCCCGTCGGGTAGAAGTCCCGGTAGACGGACGGGTGGTCGTGGAGCGGCTGGATCAACTCCATCTGGATGTCACCGGACGCTGCGAGGGCCGCATGCAGCTTCATGGTCGTCGGCTGGCCCCGGTAGAAGGCGTTGGCCATGCTGATGTTCTCCAGCACGACGAACGGGCCGATGCCCATGGTGCGCACCCAGCGCGAGATGGCCTCTTCGATGTCGTTGACGATGAACGCGTTCTGGAAGACGACGGTGCTGCCGTTGCCGATCATGGTCTCTCCCCGTGGTGCCCGCGACCAGCCTATGACAGGGACCGTGCGCCGCCAAGCCGCTTCGCACCTGGGCGGTACCGTCATACATCCTATCTAGTCCTGAAGCGGCGCGCGATTCGGAGGGTGACATGGGCCTTCTTCAGATAGTCGTGGTGGCACAGGCGATGGCCTGGCCCGTCGCGGTCGACGGCGACACGGTCGAGCCGCGGACCCAGGCGTTCGTGACGCGGGAAGCAGCGCAGGCGACGGCTGCGGTGGTCATGCCGGAACGGTTCGCGCGGCCCGTCGGCATCGACCTTTCGCCGGGCCCAACCCCCGGCGAGGCGCGGCATGCCTCGGACGGGGAGGCCGTCGGTTTCAGGGATCCGCCGCTGCTCGCACGCCATGCGGGCGGGTGGCGCGACGAGAACCGGCTGCGATTCGCCGTGGACGAGGGCAGCATCCGCTACGGCCTATGGGCGGACGTGCGCGAGATCGACAATCTGGCCGGCTACGAGACCGGAACGCCGCCGGCAGGCGGTGCTTGGGCGCGCGAAGGTCTCCCGGGGCGTGTCCGGCCCGCCGCCGCCTTTACGTTCTCCGACGGGCCGACGCTCCACGGTTCCGATCTGTCCTACACCGAGTATCGCGGCGGCATGTTCATCGCCGCGCCGTTCTGATCATACGAAAAGCCCCGCCATCGGCGGGGCTTGACGCCTATTGCTGATGTGAGCTCTCACTCGTCAGGGGCGATGGTGACGGCCAGGCCGTCCAGATCCTCGGTGAATTCCACCTGGCAGCTCAGCCGCGAGTTCGGCTGCACGCATTCCAGCTCCTCGAGCAGCTCGTTCTCCTCGTCGCTGCGCTTGCCGACCTTCTCCATCCAGGCGTCGTCGATGTAGACGTGGCAGGTGGCGCACGAACACTGGCCGCCGCAGATCGCCTCGATCTCGTAGTCGTTGTCGCGCAGGTTCTCCATCACCGAGATGCCGATCTCGCCCTCGATCTCGCTCTCTGCGCCTTCCCGGTTGGTGATGAAGATCTTTGCCATGGTCTCGTTTCCTGACGGTGTCTGAATGGGGCCGGTGGATTTTCGCCGCTTCACTAACCAAAGGCGGCAGCCAATGCAACCGTTTCCCGCCTCAGAGGTCCTTGAGCGCGACCCCGGCGTCGGCGACCCGGTCCTCGTCGATGGCGCGGTGCTCGGCGATCATCTTCTTGGCCGCCATGAAGTCCTTGATCATGTTGACCGCGTTGATGGCGACGAACTTGCCGTGGCGGAGGTAGACGGCCGAGAACTTCCGCTCGTCGGGGTTGCCGCGGATGATCACCTCGTCGCCGGGTTCCGACAGGCCGACGATCTGCAGCTTGAGATCGTACTGGTCCGACCAGAACCAGGGGATCTCCGCATAGGGCTTTCGATCGCCGCACATGGCGGCGGCCGCCGTCTTGCCCTGGTCGACGGCGTTCTGCACGGATTCCAGCCGCAGCCGGCTGCCGAGCAGCGAGTTCGGATGGTTGGTGCAGTCGCCGGCGGCCCAGATGTGGCGGTCGCTGGTCTGGCAGAACTCGTCGACGACGATGCCGTTGTCGACGGCGAGGTCACCCTCGGCCGCCAGTTCCACGTTGGGGATCACGCCGACGCCCACGACCACCAGGTCGGCGTCGTAGCTGGAGCCGTCGGCACAGTGCACCCGCTCAACGGCGCCGCCGCCCTCGAAGCCGCTCACCGCCATGCCGGTGCGGATGTCGACGCCGGCGTCGCGGTGGACCTGGGCATAGAATTCCGACACCTCGGGCGCCACCACACGGCTCATCACCCGCTCCAGGCCTTCGAGAACGGTGACGTGGCAGCCCATCTTCACCGCGACGGCCGCGACTTCCAGGCCGATATAGCCGCCGCCGACGATCACCACCCGCGAACCGCCTGCCATGCGCTTGCGGATCGCGAGGGTGTCGTCGATGGCGCGCAGGTAGAACACGTTGTCGAGCGCGGCGCCCGGCACCTGCAGCTTGCGCACCCGCGTGCCGGTCGCCAGCAGCATCTTGTCGTAGCTCAGGGCCTCGCCCTTGGCCGTCGTCACGGTCCGGGCCTTCCGGTCGAAGGCGGTGACGCGGGTGTTGGGGCGGAAGTCGATGTCCTTGTCCGGGTACCAGGATTCCTTCTTCAGGTAGGTGCGCTCCAGCTCCAGTTCGCCGGCCAGCAGCGCCTTCGACAGGGGCGGGCGCTCGTAGGGAACGTAGGGTTCGTCGCCGAACATCACGATGCGGCCTTCGAAGCCCTTGGAACGCATGGTGGCCACGGCCTGACCGGCGGCATGGCCCGCGCCGACGACGATAAAGGTCTCTGTCATTGCTCCCGTCCGATGTCTGCTGCGGTGTCCCGCTCTTATCCTGTTCGGGGGCAAAAATCTATGTTATGGCTCCGATCCTGTCGTATCGTCCGGCGAGCAGGGGAACCTGCCGGGCGCCTTCGGTCACGAGATGGCGGCGGTTGCCGCAGTCGGCCTTGCGCAGCTTCTGCAAGGCGCCGCTTCGGCGCGGCAGGACGGCCCGACGGGCCGTATCGTTGTTTGAGCGTAACATCCGGTTGGGAGATGAACCATGGATTTGGGACTGAAGGGCAAGAATGCGATCGTGACGGGGTCGACGAAGGGGATCGGGCGTCGGGTTGTGGATCTGCTTGCGGACGAGGGCGTGAATGTGGGGATTTGCGCGCGCAAGAAGGACGAGGTGGACCAGGCG
>WGNW01000003.1 GCA_016124315.1 Alphaproteobacteria bacterium | reverse complement strand
CGTGGGGCACGCCCATGGCCTTGATCAGTTCGACGCAGGCGATGGACGCGGCGCCGGCGCCGTTCACCACCACCGTGACGTCGCGGATGTCGCGGCCTGTCAGGTCGAGGGCGTTGATCAGGCCGGCGGCGGCGATGATCGCGGTGCCGTGCTGGTCGTCATGGAACACCGGGATGTTCATCAGCTCGCGCAGCCGCTGCTCGATGATGAAGCACTCGGGCGCCTTGATGTCCTCCAGGTTGATGCCGCCGAAGCTGGGCTCGAGCAGCCGCACGCAGTCGATGAACGCGTCCACGTCCTCGGTCGCCACCTCGAGGTCGATGGAGTCCACGTCGGCGAAGCGCTTGAACAGCACCGCCTTGCCTTCCATCACCGGCTTCGAGGCGAGCGCGCCCAGATTGCCGAGGCCGAGGATGGCCGTGCCGTTGGAGACCACCGCCACCAAATTGCCCTTCGACGTGTAGTCGTAGGCGGTGGACGGGTCCTCGGCGATGGCGCGCACCGGCGCCGCCACGCCGGGCGAGTAGGCCAGCGACAGGTCGCGCTGGGTCGCCATGGGCTTGGTGGCGACGATCTCGATCTTCCCGGGCTGGCCCTGGGTGTGGAAAAGCAACGCTTCGCGGTCGGTGAATTTCTGTTCGGCCATGAAAGTTCTGATGAGGTTGGGGGCGGGCTGGCATTCGTACGGGGCGGGCGGTAGCATAGCCGCGCCCGGCTGTCACCTTCCATTACGGAAACCGACATGCACCGATTGCGCATTTGTGAAATTTTATTCCGTTTCGGCGTGCCCCAAGGGATGGATCGTTAGGTCTCTGTGGTCGTTTGCGTTATTTTATGTCTTTAGCACGCTCTTCCCAGAACGCAAACCCGATTCCGGCCGCGCCCGAGGGCGCGACGCCGATGATGGCCCAGTACCTGGAGATCAAGGGGCAGCATCCCGACTGCCTGCTGTTCTACCGCATGGGCGACTTCTACGAACTGTTCTTCGACGACGCGGTGCAGGCGTCCCGGGCGCTCGACATCACCCTGACCAAGCGGGGCAAGCACCTGGGCGAGGACATCCCGATGTGCGGCGTGCCGGTGCACGCGGCCGACGCCTACCTGGCCCGGCTGATCCGCCGGGGCTTCCGGGTCGCGGTCTGCGAGCAGACCGAGGATCCCGCCGAGGCCAAGAAACGCGGCTCCAAGTCGGTGGTGCGGCGCGGCGTGGTGCGGCTGGTGACCGCCGGCACCCTCACCGAGGAGGCGCTGCTCGACGCCCGCAGCCACAACTACCTGGCGGCGCTGGGCCGCGCGGAAGGCGCGCTGGCGCTCGCCTGGCTCGACATGTCGACCGGCGACTTCCTCGCCGGGCCCACCTCGCCCGCGGGGCTGGAGGCCGACCTGGCGCGCCTCCAGCCCGGCGAACTGCTGGTCCCGGAGACGCTGGGCGGCGCCGATGATATCCGCGCCGCGCTCGCCCCCTGGGACGCGGCGCTGACGCCGCTGCCCCCGGCCCGGTTCAATTCCAGGCGCGGCGAGGACATCCTCAAGCAGCAGTTCGCCGTCGCCAGCCTGGATGGCTTCGGGGCGTTCTCCCGTGCCGAGACGGCGGCGGCGGGCGCCCTCGTCGCCTACCTGGAGGAGACCCAGAAGGGCGACCTGCCCCGGTTGCGGGCGCCGCGGCGCATCGAGGCCGGGGCCACCATGGCCATCGACGCGGCGACGCGGCGCAGCCTGGAGCTGGTGCGCACCCAGCAGGGCGAGCGGGAGGGCAGCCTGCTCGCCACCATCGACTGCACGGTCACCGGCGCCGGTGCCCGGCTGCTGGCCGAGCGCCTCTCGGCGCCGCTCACCGACCCGGCCGCCATCGGCCGCCGGCTGGACGCGGTCGCCTGGTTCCTGGAGCGCCCGGCGCTCGCCGCGAGGCTGCGTGAGGCGCTGCGCGCCTGCCCCGACCTGGAGCGGGCCCTGTCGCGCCTTTCGGTGGGCCGCGGCGGTCCGCGCGACCTGGCGGGGGTGGCGCAGGGGCTCGCCTGCGCCGGCGGGCTGCGGGCGCTGGTGGAGGCGGCGCTGGCGGAAACCTCGCTCGGCGGCGAGCCGGCGGCCGTCGTCGAGGCGGCGCGGGATCTGGGCAGCCACCAGCCGCTGGTGGAGTTGCTGACCCGGGCTCTGGTGGAGGAACCGCCGCTCATCGCCCGCGACGGCGGCTTCGTCGCGCGCGGCTACGACGGAGCGCTGGACGAGTGCCGCAGCCTGCGTGACGACAGCCGCCAGCTGGTCGCCGGGCTGCAGGGCCGCTACCGCGAGCATGCCGGCGTCGCCAGCCTCAAGGTGAAGCACAACAACGTGCCGGGCTACTTCATCGAGGTGCCGGCCAGCCACGGCGAGCGGCTGATGAAGCCGCCGCTCAACGAGACCTACATCCACCGCCAGACCATGGCGGGCGCCGTCCGTTTCAGCACCGCCGAGCTCGCCGACCTGGATTCGCGGATCAGCCGTGCCGCCGACGAGGCGCTGGCCCGGGAACAGGAAATCTTCGCCGACCTGGCGGCGCGCGTGACGGACCAGTGGAGCGCCATCGCCACGGCGGCGCGGGCGCTCGCCGTGCTCGACGTGAGCGCCGCGCTCGCACATCTGGCGTCGTCGCGGAACTACGCGCGGCCCGAGGTGGACGATTCGCTGACGTTCGCCGTCGCCGCCGGGCGGCATCCGGTGGTCGAGGCCGCGGTCGCCGCCCAGTCCGGGAGTTTCGTCGCCAACGACTGCGACCTGGGCGAGGACAGCCGGCTGTGGCTGGTCACCGGCCCCAACATGGCGGGCAAGAGTACCTTCCTGCGCCAGAACGCGCTGATCGCCATCCTGGCGCAGATGGGTGCCTACGTCCCCGCGGCCTCGGCCCGGATCGGCGTGGTCGACCGCCTGTTCAGCCGGGTGGGGGCCAGCGACGATCTGGCCCGCGGTCGCTCGACCTTCATGGTGGAGATGGTGGAGACATCGGCGATCCTGAACCAGGCGACGCCGCGCTCGCTGGTGATCCTGGACGAGATCGGCCGCGGCACAGCCACCTATGACGGCCTGTCCATCGCCTGGGCGGCAGTGGAGCACCTGCACGACGTCAACCGCAGCCGCGGCCTGTTCGCCACCCATTACCACGAATTGACCGCGCTGGCGGGCAAGCTCGACTCCCTATCGCCGCACACCATGCGGGTCAAGGAATGGCAGGGCGAGGTGGTGTTCCTGCACGAGGTCGGCCCGGGCGCCGCCGACCGGTCCTACGGCATCCAGGTGGCGCGCCTGGCCGGGCTGCCGCCGGCCGTGGTGAGCCGTGCCCAGACGGTGCTGGAGCGGCTGGAGGCCGGCGAGCAGTCGAGCGCGGTGCGAGACCTGGCGCAGGACCTTCCCCTGTTCGCCGCCCACATGCAGCGGCAGGCGGCGCCGGCGGAAAAGCCGTCGCCCGCCCTCGACGCGCTGCGGGCGGTGAACCCGGACGACCTGACGCCGCGCGACGCCCTGGAACTGCTCTACCGGCTGCGCGGCCTGATGGAGGATTTATGACGCAGCACAGTGGCCAAGTGCCGTCGCAGGCCTTAGTTTAGGCGGATGCAACACCCCATCAGCAATCGCAGGGCAATCATCGACCGGCAGGCGCTCATCGCGAGGCTGGACGAGTTGGCGGCCGACACGCCGCACGCCGAGTTGCGCGCCGGTCTGGTGGCCGCCCTGCAGCAGACGCTGGCGGCCGGCGACGAGGAGATCCGCAGGCGGCTGCGCGACGGCGAGAGCGGCCGCCGGGTCGCCTATGCGCGCTCGTTCCTGATCGACCAGCTGATCCGGGTGCTGTTCGACTTCACCCTCGCCTACGAGTACCGCGCCACCAACCCGACCAGCGGCGAGCATCTGAGCGTCGTCGCCGTGGGCGGCTACGGCCGCGGCGAGATGGCGCCGTTCTCCGACGTCGACCTGCTGTTCCTGCTGCCCTACAAGCAGACCGCCTGGGGCGAGCAGGTGGTCGAGTTCATGCTCTACGTGCTGTGGGACCTGGGGCTGAAGGTCGGCTATTCGGTACGCTCGGTGGAGGACTGCGTCCGCCTGTCGCGCAAGGACCTCACCATCCGCACCGCCTTGCTGGAGATGCGCTATGTCTGGGGCGACCGCGCCCTGTTCGACGAGCTGCGCCAGCGCTTCGACCGGGAGGTGGTGGCCGACAGCGGCCCCGACTACGTCGAAGCCAAGCTCGCCGAGCGCGACGAGCGCCACAAGCGCATGGGCGACAGCCGCTACCTGGTGGAGCCCAATCTCAAGGACGGCAAGGGCGGCCTGCGTGACCTGCACACCCTCTACTGGCTGCTCAAGTACCTCTACCGCACCGAGGACGTGGGCGTGCTGGTGGAGAAGGGCGTGCTGTCCGCCGCCGAGAAGCAGCGTTTCGACAAGGCCGAGAAGTTCCTCTGGACGGTGCGCTGCCACCTGCACGACCTGGTGGGCCGCGCCGAGGAGCGGCTGACCTTCGACGTGCAGAAGCCCCTGGCCGAGCGGCTGGGCTACACCGACCACGCGGGCACCGCCGGCGTGGAACGGTTCATGAAGCACTACTTCCTGACCGCCAAGGACATCGGCGACCTGACGCGCATCTTCTGCGCCCACCTGGAGGACCAGCACCAGAAGAAGTCGCTGCTGCGGCTGCCCAGGATCGGCCTGCGCCGGCGCGAGGTCGACGGCTTCCTGGTGGAGGGCGACCGGCTGGGGTTCGCCGATCCCAAGGAGATCGAGAAGGATCCGGTGTCGATCCTGCGGCTGTTCCGGGTCGCCCAGAAGCGCGAGCTCGACATCCATCCCGAGGCGCTGCGGCTGATCACCCGCAACCTGCGCCGGATCGACAAGAAGGTGCGCAACGACCCCGAGGCGAACGCCATCTTCCTCGACATCCTCACCTCGACGAAGGATCCGGGCACGGCGCTGCGGCGGCTCAACGAGGCCGGCGTGTTCGGCCGCTTCATTCCCGACTTCGGCCGGGTGGTGGCCCAGATGCAGCACGACATGTACCACCACTACACGGTGGACGAGCATACCATCCGCGCCATCGAGATCCTCGCCAAGGTCGATGCCGGCGGGCTGGGCGACGAGCACCCGACGCTGCACAAGATCATCCACAAGGTGCTGTCGCGCCGGGTGCTCTACGTGGCGGTGCTGCTGCACGACATCGCCAAGGGCCGCGGCGGCGACCATTCGGTGCTGGGCGCCAAGGTGGCCGAGCGGCTGTGCCCGCGCTTCGGCTTCACCGAGGGCGAGACCGAGGCCACGGCCTGGCTGGTGCGCTGGCACCTGCTGATGTCCAACGTCGCCTTCAAGCGCGACATCAGCGATCCCAAGACCATCAAGGATTTCTGCGACGTCATCCAGAGCCCGGAGCGGCTGCGCCTGCTGGTGTGCCTCACCGTCGTCGACATCCGCGCCGTCGGGCCGGGCGTCTGGAACGGCTGGAAGGGCCAGCTGCTGCGCGAGCTCTACTACGCCGCCGAGGACTTCCTCACCGGCGGCCAGCTCTCCGAGGGCGCCGCCCGCCGGGCGGAGTTCGCCCGCGCCGAGCTGCGCGAGGCGCTGGGGGACTGGAGCGACGAGGCCTTCGAGGCCTACGCCAAGCGGCACTACGATCCCTACTGGACCGGCACGCCCCTCGAGGTCCAGGTGGGCGACGCCCGGCTGGTCGCGTCCGCCGACGCGGCCGACGAGAAGTACCGCATGGCGGCGGTCTCCGACACGTTCCAGGACGCCACCGACCTGACCATCTACACCCAGGACCATCCGGGCCTGTTCGCCCGCATCGCCGGCGCCATCGCCCTGCTCGACGCCAGCATCGTCGACGCGAAGATCTTCACCACCAAGGACGGCATGGCGCTCGACCACTTCACCATCCAGGACCGGGGCGGCATCGCCTTCACGGATCCGGCGCGGCTGAAGCGGCTGGAGAAGACCATCAAGCAGACCATGGCCGGCGAGGTGATCCCGCGGCGCGAGCTGGCAAAGCCGCCGACCATGCCCAGCCGCACCCGCAAGGTCTTCACCGTCGCGCCCATCGTGCTGATCGACAACAACGCCAGCCACACCCACACGGTGATCGAGGTGAACGGCCGCGACCGGCCCGGCTTCATCCACGACGTCACCCGGGCGCTGTTCGACCTGAAGCTCACCATCTCCAGCGCCCACATCGCCACCTACGGCGAACGGGCGGTGGACACCTTCTACGTGCGCGACCTGTTCGGCCACAAGATCACCCATGAGGGCCGCCTCAAGTCCATCGAGCAGCGCCTGCTCGACGCGGTGAGCGAACCCCAGGGCGAGCGCAAGCCGCCGAAGAAGGGCGAGGGCAAGGACGAGCCCGCGCCCGCGAAGCCCGCCTCCAAGGCCGCCAAGAATGCCGCCGCGGCCGAGTAGCGCCGGCACGGCCCGCATGCCCTGACGCGCCATGTCCCTCTGGCGCGCGACCGCGACCATCGGCGGGTTCACCGCGATCAGCCGCGTGGCGGGATTCGCCCGCGACATCCTGATGACTTCCGTGCTGGGCGCCGGCATGGTGGCCGACTGCTTCGTGGTCGCCTTCAAGCTGCCCAACTTCTTCCGCCGCCTGTTCGCCGAGGGCGCGTTCAACGCCGCCTTCGTGCCGCTGTTCACCCGGCGCCTCACCGAGGACGAGACCGGCGAGACCGCCCGCCGCTTCGCCGAGGAGACGCAGGCGGTGCTGCTCTACGTGCTGCTGGCCTTCGTCGGGCTGGTGCAGGCGGTGATGCCCTGGTTCATGTACGTGCTGGCGCCCGGCTTCGGCGACGATCCGCCCAAGTTCGCCCTGGCGGTGGAACTGACCCGGATCACCTTCCCGTACCTGCTGTTCATCAGCCTGGTCTCGCTGCAGGGCGGCATCCTCAACGCCTGCGGCCGGTTCGCCGAGGTGGCGGGGACGCCGATCATCCTCAACCTCACCATGATCGCCGGCATGGTCTGGCTGATTCCCGCCTATCCGTCCGGCCATGTGCTGGCCTGGGCGGTGACCCTGGGCGGGCTGCTGCAGTTCCTCTGGCTGTTCGGCTCGCTGCGCCGCACCGGCATGGGCCTGCGGCTGCGCCTGCCGCGGCTCACGTCCGACGTCAAGCGGATGCTGGGCCTGATGGCGCCCGCGGCGATGGGTGCCGGCGCCATGCAGGTCAACCTGATGATCGACCTGGTGATCGCCTCGTTCCTGCCGGCCGGCTCCATCTCCTACCTGTTCTACGCCGACCGCATCAACCAGCTGCCCATCGGCGTGATCGGCGTGGCGGTGGGCACGGCGCTGCTGCCCATGCTGTCGCGCCATGTCGCGGCGGGGCAGGAGGAGGACGCGGTGGCCAGCCTCAACCGCGCCATGGAGATCGGCCTGTTCCTGACCATTCCTTGCGCCGTCGCCTCCATGGTCGTGCCGGTGCCGCTGATCGCCACCCTGTTCGAGCGCGGCCAGTTCGGTGCGGCCGATACGGCGTCCACCGCCATGACCCTGGCGGCCTTCGCTGCCGGCCTGCCGGCCTACATCCTGGTGAAGATCCTCACGCCCGGCTATTTCGCCCGCCACGACACCAAGTCGCCGGTGCGCTATTCCATGGTCTGCCTGGCGGTGAACACTCTGATCAGCCTCGTCGTGCTGTGGGCCAGCATGACCGGCCGGCTCGACAGCCCGTTCGTCGGCATCGCCGCCGCCACCGCCATCTCGTCCTGGCTCAATGTGGGCTTCCTCACCCGCGGCCTGCTTCGCCGCAGCCAGTTCCGGCCGGACGCGCGGCTGCGCCGCCGCGTGCCGCTCATGCTGCTGTCGTCGGCACTGATGGGCGCCGTGCTGTGGTGTCTCGCCCGGCTGCTGGGGCCCTGGTCGGGCGCCGGCATCGGCAATCTCTACCGCGCCGGGGCGCTCGCCATCCTGGTGGCCGCCGGCATCGCGGTTTTCGCCGTTCTGTCCCAGGCCACCGGGGCGCTGCGCCTGCGCGAACTGCGGGGCCTGACGCGCGGCGCGCCCGGCAGTTGAAAATCCCTCGCGAAAGCTCCATAACGCGGCAGCCATTCGGGCATTGAACGGGATCTCAGACGTGACGGCGACGGTATTTTCGGGCGTGCAGCCCACGGGCAACCTGCATCTTGGCAACTACCTGGGCGCGATCCGCAACTGGGTGAAGATGCAGGACGATTACGACTGCATCTACGGCATCGTCGACATGCACGCCATCACCCTGTTCCAGCAGCCGGCGGAGCTGCGGGCCCATATTCGCGAGGTGGCGGCGGCGGTCATCGCCTGCGGGGTCGATCCGCAGCGGGCGATCCTGTTCAACCAGAGTCAGGTGTCGGGCCATGCCGAGCTGGCGTGGATCTTCAACTGCGTCGCCCGCATGGGCTGGCTGTCGCGCATGACCCAGTTCAAGGACAAGGCGGGCAAGCACCGCGAGCGGGCGAGCGTCGGCCTGTTCGTCTACCCGAATCTGATGGCCGCCGACATCCTGCTCTACAAGGGCACCCATGTGCCCGTCGGCGAGGACCAGAAGCAGCACCTGGAACTGGCCCGCGACATCGCCCAGAAGTTCAACGTCGACTACGAGGTGGACTTCTTCCCCTTGCCGGAGCCGCTGATCCTGGGCGAGGCGACCCGCGTGATGTCGCTCAAGGACGGCGGCAAGAAGATGTCCAAGTCGGACCCGGCGGAGGCCTCGCGGATCAACCTGGCCGACGGTCCCGACGACATCGCCCGCAAGATCCGCAAGGCGCGCACCGACGCCGAGCCGCTGCCGGGCGACCCCAAGGGACTGGCCGACCGGGCGGAGGCGCGCAACCTGGTGGGTATCTATGCCGCGCTGTCCGATCTCACCGTCGCCGACGTGTGCGCCCGCTTCGACGGCGCCCAGTTCTCCAGCTTCAAGCAGGCGCTCACGGACCTCGCGGTCGAGAAGCTCGGGCCGATCTCCGCCGAGTTCGCCCGGCTGCGCGCCGATCCCGGTCATGTGGAGTCGATCCTCAACCGGGGCGCCGAGGCGGCGCGCCAGCGGGCGGAGCCGGTGCTGCGCCAGGTCAAGGAAATCGTCGGCTTCTTGCAGGCCTGACGCTACCGCCTTATTTTTTATTGTGGAGCAGCGCATGGAACGCTGCGATTGGGGGGCGAGGAAGACGCCATGGCCAAGACAACCAGACTGTTCATCGCGCTCGTCGCGGTCGTCGCGCTTGCCGGCTGCGCCAGCAAGTTCCGCTCCGACGTGTCGAGCTGGCACCGGCTGCCGCCGCCCAGCGGCGAGACCTTCGTCGTCGTGCCCAAGGACGAGAAGAAGCAGGGCAGCCTGGAGTTCGCCCAGTATGCCGGTCTCGTCGCCAATCAGCTCGAGAAGGTGGGCTACCGCGCCGCCGCGCGCGGCGCCAAGCCCGACCTGATCGTCCGCTTCGACTACGGCCTGGGCGACGCGCGCGAGAAGGTCCGCACCTATGGCGGCGACTTCTACGGCGGCTATTACGGCTATTACCGGCCGTTCTGGGGTCCCTATGGCGGCTGGGGATTCCCCGACTACCCCGACGTGCGCTCGTACACGGTCTATTCGCGGATGCTCTCCCTGGAGATCGCCGCCGCGAACAACCCGGACCAGAACCTCTACGAGACGCGGGTGATCAGCGACGGCCGGTCCAACCGCATGGAAGAGGTCATCCCGCTGATGATCGACGCCCTGTTCAAGGACTTCCCGGGACCGAGCGGCGTCACCCGCGAGGTCAGCATCGACATGCCGAAGGAGCCGGCGTCCGGCTACTGAGACCGGGTCCCCAGCGGGACGGCGAAACCGCATTCGCCGTCCGCGCGGGGTCTGATAGACTGTCGGGCCCGACAACCGCCGGAGCCCAGACCGTGTCAGCCCTGCACCCCGCCGAGGATGCCGTCTCCCGTGCCGCCGCGCTCGAGCGCAAGTTCCTCGTCGTCGTCGACGACACGCCCGAATGCCACAACGCCCTGCGTTACGCCGCCCGCCGCGCCGCCAAGACCGGCAGCGGCGTCATCCTTCTCTTCGTGGTCGCCAAGCCCGAGTTCCAGCAATTCGCCGGCGTCGAGCAGATGATGCGCGACGAGGCCCACGAGGAGGCCCAGCAGGTGCTGCGCAACCTGTCCACCCGCCTCAAGGCCGATGCCGGACTCGATCCGGAACTCGCCGTGCGCGAGGGCAAGCCCGTGGCCGAGATCCTGCGGCTGGTCGACGAGGATCCGGCCATCCACGTGCTGGTGCTGGGCGCCGGCAGCGGCTCCGAGGGACCGGGACCGCTGGTCGCCTCGTTCTCCGGCCAGCTGGTCGCCAGCATGCCGATCCCGGTCACCATCGTGCCGGGCCATCTCGACATGGCCCAGATCGACCGGATCGCGTGACCGGCGGTACGCTTGAAATGCCCGGTCCCTTGGCGCATATCAGGGGCCGGTAAATCCTGGAGCGGACCATGTTCATCGAAACCGAGCGCACGCCCAACCCGGCGACCGTCAAGTTCCTGCCCGGCCGCGAGATCGCCGGCGACCGGACGGCCCATTTCTCCGACAGGGAGTCGGCGGCGCGGTCGCCGCTGGCGCTGCGGCTGTTCGACGTGGACGGCGTGGCGGCGGTGTTTCTCGGCGCCGACTTCGTCACCGTCACCAGCGATGGCACCGACTGGCAGGCCATGAAGCCGGCTGTCCTCGGCGCCATCATGGAGCATCTCAGCGAGGGGCTGCCGGTGATCGAGGCCGAAGCCCCGGCGCCGTCCGCCGCCGGCGGCGAGGACGACGACGAGGTGGTGCAGCAGATCAAGGACCTGCTCGACACCCGGGTGCGCCCGGCCGTCGCCCAGGACGGCGGCGACATCGTCTACCAGGGCTTCGAGGACGGCGTGGTCTACCTGCACATGCAGGGCTCCTGCGCGGGCTGCCCCAGCTCCGTCGCCACCCTGAAGCACGGCATCGAGAACCTGTTGCGCCACTTCGTGCCCGAGGTGACCGAGGTCCGCCAGGTCTGAGGACCTGACCGGTGCGTCTTTGCGCGCCGCATGAGGGGGGATGGCAACCGGCTCAAAGCGGCCTAGATTGGGCGTTTCTCGCAGCCGACCGCCAAGGGGAGATACCGTGACCGATATTCTCGACGACAAGGCCCTCGACGTCATTTTCCGGGAGGCCCGGACCCAGAACAAGTGGCTCGACAGGCCGGTGACGGCCGAGCAGCTCAAGCGGGTCTACGACCTCGCGAAGTGGGGCGCCACCAGCGCCAACTGCTTTCCCATGCGCCTGGTCTTCGCCCATTCCCGGGCCGAGCGGGACCGGCTGGCGACCATGGTGATGCCGGGCAACGTGGAGAAGGTGAAGACCGCGGGCGCCGTCGCCATCATCGGCCACGACCTCAAGTTCTTCGACAAGATCCCGCAGCTCTTCCCCCACGCGCCCGAAGCGCGCGAGTGGTTCTCGGGCAACGAGCCGCTGGCGCTGACCACCGCGTTTCGCAACGGCTCGCTGCAGGGCGCCTACCTGATGCTCGCGGCCCGCGCCGCCGGTCTCGACTGCGGCCCGATGTCGGGATTCGACAACGCAGCGGTGGACGCCGCCTATTTCGCCGGCACGGACGTCAAGTCGAACTTCCTGTGCGCGCTGGGCTACGGCGACCCTGAAGGCCTCTTCCCCCGCAGCCCGCGACCGGACTTCGACGAAGTCTGCCGCATTCTCTGACGCGGCCGCCATGCGGGTGCTGGCGTTCGACACGGCGCTGGGCGCGGGTTCGGTCGCGGTGGTCGCCGACGGAAGCTGCCTGGCCCGGCGCGACGAACCGCGGCCCCGGGCCCTTGCCGAACGCCTGCTGCCGATGATCGAGGAGACCCTCGCCGAGGCGGGGCTGGGCTACGGCGATCTCGATCTCATTGCCGTCACCGTCGGGCCGGGCACCTTCGCCGGCCTGCGCATCGGCGTCGCCGCGGCGCGCGGCCTGTCCCTCGCCACGGGCGTCCCGGCCGCCGGGGTCACCAGCCTCGAGGCGCTGGCGTTCGCCGCGCTGCCCGACCTGGGCGAGGGTGAGACGGTGGTGGCGGCCGTCGACGGCCGCCGCGGCCAGCTCTACAGACAGGCGTTCGAGAAGCGCGGCGGCGCGCTTGCCGCG
>WGNW01000044.1 GCA_016124315.1 Alphaproteobacteria bacterium | reverse complement strand
GGTGGGCTACACACTGTCCTACGACGTGCGTGACGACCGCATCAAGCCGACGCGAGGCTTCAACATCGTGTTCTCGCAGGATGTGGCCGGTCTCGGCGGTACCGTGCGCTACCTGCGCTCCCGGCTGAACTACGACTGGTACTACCCGCTGCTCTTCATCGGCGACGACTGGGTGTTCAACCTGTCGCTGGAGGCCGGGCACATCTTCGGTCTCGGGCAGGACGTGCGCATCAACGAGCGGTTCTTCCTGGGCGGCAGCCGGCTGCGCGGCTTCGAGCAGGCGGGTGTCGGTGCTCGTCTGAAGGACACTACCGACGCCCTGGGCGGCAATACGTATTTCGCCGGCTCCCTCGAGGTATTTATTCCCTTGGGGGCGGTGGAAGAGTTTGGTATTACAGCGAGCGCTTTCGTCGATTTTGGTACGTTGTACGGTGTAGACGGGGTCCAGAACGGCCTTCTCTGCGACAGCAACGGTCAGAATTGCGCAGCCGTTCAGGGATCGGGAAGCCTGAGGATGTCTGCCGGCGTCGGCTTCTCGTGGAAGTCGCCCTTCGGCCCCATCCGGTTCGACTTCGCCAAAGCTATCCGCAAAGAAAGCTTCGACAAAACGCAGTTCTTCCAATTCAACGTCGGGACCAGATTCTAATGAAAAACGGGAACTTCACGCGCATATGGTTTGCGGTCATCGCTGCCTTTGTCGCGTTTGGTGCTACCACCTATGCCGTCGCGCAGGAGGCTCCTGCCGCGAAGATCATCGTCGTCGACCTGCGGGAAGTGCAGAGGTCCTCGCTCGCGGGCAAGGATTTGCTCCGCCAGGTCGAGAACTACCGCTCCGAACTGGAATCGGAACGGGCGAAGCTCGAGCAGCAGATGCGTGACGCCGAACAGGAGCTCGACCGTCAGCGCCCGGTGCTGTCCCAGGATGCCCTGGAAGAGAAGTACAAGGCCGCCCAGCAGAAGTTCCAGACGGCCCGCAACGCGCTGCAGGACAAGGTCAACCGCTTCCAGGTCGGCGCCGCCAAGGCCGACCGCGACCTGCAGGCCAAGCTCAACCCCATCTACGGCCAGCTGCTGACAAAGTACAACGCCAACTTCATCCTCGACCGCAGCGTCCTGATCATGACTGCGCCGTCGGTGGTCGACGTCACCAACGAGGTGGTGCAGGCGCTGGACAAGGCCGCGCCGACCATGAAGCTGGAAGTACCGCCGCCGGGTTCGACCCCGCCGCCGTCGGACGACCAGCAGCCGTAGGCATCGCCTTCCGCATGAAGTCCCCCGCGAGAAGCCTCGCGGGGGACTTTTTCTTTGACGAACATCTGCTATTAAGGTCCAGCCGTTGTGCGAGAAGAAGGGGTGCGCAGCATGAACGCATTGATCGGGGAAGAGATTGTCGCGACGCTGGACCTGGAGCGGATCAAGCGGCTCATCCCCCATCGCTATCCGATGCTGCTGATCGACAAGGTTCATATCCTCGAGGCCGGCGAACGCGCCGTCGGCGTGAAGAACGTCACCGCCAACGAACCGTTCTTTCAGGGGCATTTCCCCGAGAAGGCGGTCATGCCCGGCGTGCTGATCATCGAGGCGCTGGCGCAGACCGCCGCCGTGCTGGCCATGGACGTGCTGTTGACCGACGAGGAAGAGGCGCTTGTCTATCTGACCTCGGTGGAGAACGCCAAATTCCGGCAGCAGGTGCTGCCCGGCGACACCCTGCACCTGCACGTGGAGAAGGAGCGGGCCCGCTCGTTCCTCTGGCGTCTGCTGGTGCGGGCCAAGGTCGACGGCAAGGTGGTGACCGAAGCGGCCCTGTCCGCGGTGATCGAGAAGCGGCCGCGCTGAGCGCGAGGCACCCGCGTCCGCGCGGCTGCCGTCAGGCGACCCGGTCGCGAACGTTCAGCACTTCGCCGGTGCTCTGCCATGCCGGCGAGACCATCCGCAGGATGGCGGGACAGATGGCGTCGGGCGCCGGCAGGGTGGCCGGGTCCTCGCCCGGCATGGCCTGGGCGCGCATTGCCGTCCGGGTCGCCCCCGGATTGAGCAGGTTGACCCGGACCGCGGTGCCGCCGAGCTCGTCCGCGTAGGTGCGCACCATCATCTCCAGACCGGCCTTGCTGACGGCGTAGGCGCCCCAGTAGGCGCGGGCCCTGTGGCCGACGGTGGAGGTGAGAAACAGGGCGCGGCCGGCGTCCGAAGCCCGCAGCAGCGTGTCGAAGGAGCGGATCAGACGCCAGTTGGCGGTCAGGTTGACCGCGAGCACCTTGTCCCATTCCTGGGGCGATTGATGCCCCATGGGCGAAAGTTCGCCGAGAATGCCGGCGTTGCCGACCAGGATGTCGAGGCGTCCCCAGCGTTCTGCCACGGCGCCGCCCAGCCGGTCGATCAGTTCCCCCTCGCGCAGATCGAGGGGGGCGAGAGTGGCGGAGCCACCCGCCGCATGGATCTCGTCGTCCAGCTCCTCGAGGCCGCCGACGGTGCGTGCCACCGCGATCACATGGGCGCCGTCGGCGGCGAGTGCCTTGGCGGCCGCGTAGCCGATGCCTCGGGAGGCGCCCGTCACCAGCGCGATCCTGCCTTCAAGCGGCTTGGTCATGCGCCGGCGAGAAGCGAGAGCTGCGATTGCTGGCCGCCGTCGTGGTCGATCAGGCGCACCGGATAGTCGCCGGAGAAGCAGGCGTCGCAGTACTGGGGCTGGGCATCGTCGCGGCCGTTCTCGCCCACGGCGCGGTAGAGCCCGTCCATGGACAGGAAGGCGAGGGTGTCGACGCCGATCAGCCGGGCCATGTCTTCCACGCCCATGCGCGCCGCCAGCAGCTTGTGCCGCTCGGGCGTGTCGACGCCGTAGAAGCAGGAATGGGTGGTGGGCGGACTGGCGATGCGCATGTGCACCTCCTTGGCGCCGGCGCTGCGCACCATCTCGACGATCTTGATGGAGGTGGTGCCGCGCACGATGCTGTCGTCCACCAGGATGACCCGCTTGCCGTGGAGCTGGGCGCGGTTGGCGTTGTGCTTCAGGCGCACGCCCAGATGCCGGATGGACTCGGTCGGCTCGATGAAGGTGCGTCCCACATAGTGGTTGCGGATGATCCCCAGCTCGAACGGGATGCCGGATTCGTGGGAATAGCCGATCGCCGCCGGCGTGCCCGAATCCGGCACCGGGATCACCAGGTCGGCGTCGACCGGCCGCTCGCGGGAGAGCTCGGCGCCGATCCGCTTGCGGATCTCGTAGACGCTGCCGTCCTTGGTGAGGCTGTCGGGCCGCGAGAAATAGATGTTCTCGAAGATGCAGGGGCGCGGCCGCTGCGACGGGAACGGCCGCAGGCTCTGGATGCCGCTCTCGGTGAAGACGATCATCTCGCCCGGCTCGATCTCGCGCACGAACTTCGCGCCGATGATGTCGAACGCCACGGATTCCGAGGCCAGCACCGGGATGCCGCCGTCCATCTCGCCCAGCACCAGAGGCCGGATTCCCAGGGGATCGCGGATGCCGATCATCTTCTTCTGGGTGAGCATCACCAGCGAATAGGCGCCCTCAATCTGGTGCAGCGCGTCGACCACCCGGTCCGCGAGCCGCGGCTGCTGGCTCAGCGCCACCAGGTGGATGATGGTCTCGGTGTCGGAGGTCGACTGGAAGATCGCCCCCTTGCTCACCAGCATGTGCCGCAAGGTCATGGCATTGGTGAGGTTGCCGTTGTGGGAGACCGCGAAACCACCGCCGGAGAGCTCGGCGAACAGCGGCTGCACATTGCGCAGCACCGTGCCGCCGGCCGTCGAATAGCGGTTGTGGCCGATGGCGCTGTCGCCGGGCAGGGACGCAATCACCGATTCCGAGCTGAGGTTGTCGCCGACCAGGCCGAGCGCCCGCTGGGAATGGAACTGCTTGCCGTCATAGCTCACCACGCCGGCGGCTTCCTGGCCACGGTGCTGCAGGGCATGCAATCCGAGCACCGTGAGCGCCGCCGCGTCCGGGTGACCGTAGATTCCGAATACGCCGCACTCCTCGTGCAGCTTGTCGTCGTCGAATGGATGGGTGGATACCGTCAATTCGGCTCTTGCTCCGCCGGTTGCCTCTCTAGCAGGTTCGGTATCTGCTGTCGTTGCCGGGCTGTATATCCTGTTTCCCGTGCAGAGTCAGTTCCGGAATCTCGCCCTTGCCCGCGGGTTTTGCCGGGACTCTTCTGCCGCACCTTCCTGTCGGCCGGGTTGAGTTCTGCGGGAACAAGTCTCTCGATCAGCGACGCCGCGGCCTTAACATGGGGAAGCAGCCGCGAACTTTCCACCCATGCGGGATTTTCTTTTTTCGGCGATACCAGGTGGGCGATGGCGATGAAGCCCAGGGCCACGATCACGGCGCCGCGCAGCACCCCGAACAGCAGCCCGAGCGTCCGGTCCGCCGGCCCCAGCAGGCTGGCGCGCCGCACGCCTCCCGAGACCGCACCCGCCAGCAGCATCAGCACGATGAGCGTGCCGATGAAGAGCACGCCGCCTGCGATCACGCCGGCCGCCAGCGCGTCGTCGACCACCGTCCTCACCAGCGCGGCGCCGCGGCCGTAGAAGGTGAGGGCCACCCAGCCGGCGCCGAACCAGGCGGCCAGCGACAGCACCTCGCGCACGAACCCGCGGAACAGCCCGATCAGCGCCGAGAGCCCGACCACCAGCAGGATGACGCCGTCCAGGATGTTGATGGGCAGTCCGGCCATGGCTCAGTCCGCGAACAGGCCTTTGACGGACTGCAGCCGGTCGAGGGTGGTCAGCCGCAGCGTGGAGCGGCCGGTCTTCGACGACTGCGGCAGCCAGGCCCGCGTGAACCCCAGCTTCTCGGCCTCCTTGAGCCGCGCGTCGGCCTGGGCGACCGGCCGGACCTCTCCCGCCAGGCTGATCTCGCCGAAGATCACCGTCTCGGCGGGCACGGGTATGTCGGTCAGCGACGAGACCAGCGCCGCCGCCACGGCCAGGTCAGCGGCGGGCTCGCTGACCCGCAGGCCGCCGGCGACGTTGAGGTAGACGTCGAAGCCGCCGAAGCCCAGGCCGCAGCGCGCGTCCAGCACCGCCATCACCATGGCGAGCCGCCCCGAATCCCAGCCGACGACGGCCCGCCGGGGAGTCGCGAGGGAGGACGGCGACACCAGCGCCTGGATCTCCACCAGCACCGGCCGCGTCCCCTCGATGCCGGCGAACACCGCCGCCCCGCTCACCGGCTCGGCGCGGTTGGTCAGGAACAGCGCCGAGGGGTTGGGCACCTCGGCCAGGCCCTTGTCGGTCATCTCGAACACGCCGATCTCGTCGGTGCCGCCATAGCGGTTCTTGACCGCCCGCAGGATGCGGAACTGGTGGCCGCGCTCGCCCTCGAAGTAGAGCACGGTGTCGACCATGTGCTCCAGCACGCGGGGGCCGGCGATCAGCCCTTCCTTGGTGACGTGGCCGACCAGCACCACGGTGCAGCCGCGCCGCTTGGCGAAGCGGATCAGTTCCTGGGCGCAGGCGCGGACCTGGCTCACCGACCCGGGTGCCGATTCCACGTTGTCGGCGAACAGGGTCTGGATGGAGTCGATGATCGCCACCTGCGGCCGGCTCTCCTCCAAGGTGGCGAGGATGTCGCGCAGGCTGGTTTCCGTGCCCAGCCTCATTGGCGAGTGGGACAGGCCCAGGCGGGCCGCGCGCGCCCTGATCTGGGCGGCGGCCTCTTCGCCGGAGAGGTAGACGCAGTCGATGCCCTCCAGCGCCAGCAGCGCCGCGGCCTGCAGCAGGATCGTCGACTTGCCGATTCCCGGATCGCCGCCCACCAGCAGCGCCGAGCCCGGCACCAGGCCGCCGCCGCAGGCGCGGTCGAACTCGGCGATGCCGCTCGCCATGCGCGGCGCCGATTCCGTGTCGCCGTCCAGGCCACCCAAATCGACGGGGCGGCCCTTGCCGGTGCTCAGGCCCCTGGGGATCGCCTGGGGCGCGTTCTCCTGGACGATGGTGTTCCACTCGCCGCAGCCGTCGCAGCGGCCCTGCCACTTGCGGTAGACGGTGCCGCAGCTCTGGCAGACGAATCGATCCGCTTCCCTGGCCACTCAGAGCCTCTGGACATCCATGGAGATCGGCCCCTCGGCGCGGCCATGGATGAACTGGTCGACATAGGGGTTGCCGGAGCGTTCGATGTCGGCGGCCGGCCCGATCCAGATGATCTTGCCGCCGTACAGCATGCCGATCCGGTCGGCGACCTTGCGGGCGCTGGCCATGTCGTGGGTGATGGTCAGCGCGGTGGCGCCCAGGTCGCGGACCCGCTCGACAATCAGCTCGTTGATGACGTCGGCCATGATCGGGTCGAGGCCCGTGGTCGGCTCGTCGAAGAACAGGATTTCCGGGTTGGTGGCGATGGCGCGGGCGAGGGCGACGCGCTTGCGCATGCCACCGGACAATTCGGCCGGCGACAGGTCGCCCACCTCGGGTCCCAGGCCGACCTTGGCGAGAATCTCGTCGGCGTGCCGCCTGGCATCCTTCCTCTTCATGCCCTGGGCGGAGATCAGGCCGAAGGCGACGTTGCGCCACACCCTGATGCTGTCGAACAGCGCGCCTCCCTGGAACAGCATGCCGAAGCGGCGCAGCATCTTTTCCCGTTCGTGGCCCTTCAGGCGGGTGATCTCCTCGCCGTCCACGAAGATGTCGCCGGCGTCGGGCTGGAGCAGGCCCAGGACGCACTTGAGCATTACCGACTTGCCGGTGCCCGAACCGCCGATGATCACCACCGATTCGCCGGCCATGATGTCCAGATCCAGCCCGTCGAGGACGACCTTGCGGCCGAACCGCTTGCAGACGCCCCTCAGGCTGAGCTTCGGCTGCGCCATCAGTCGGTGAAGACGATCGAGGTGACGGCATAGTTCGCCGCCAGGATCAGGATGGAGGCGGAGACCACCGCGTTGGTGGTGGCGCGTCCGACGCCCTGGGCGCCGCCCGAGCTGTTGAAGCCCTGGTAGCAGCCCATCAGCGAGAGGATGAAGCCGAAGATGCCGGCCTTGATCAGGCCCGATACCACGTCCCACGTCTCCATGAAATCGAGCGAGCGCTGCAGGTAGCCGATGGAGTTGTAGTTCAGCACGGTCGTCGACAGCAGCCAGCCGCCCATCACGCCGATGATGTCGCTGATCAGCACCAGCAGCGGCATCATCAGGGTCGCCGCCAGGATGCGGGGGGCGATGAGATAGCGGAAGGGGTTGGTGGCGAGGGTGGTGAGCGCGTCGATCTGCTCGGTCACGCGCATGGTGCCCAGTTCCGCCGCCATGGCCGCGCTCACGCGGCCGGCGACCATCAGGCTGGCGATCACCGGGCCGAGTTCGCGGGTGATGCCGAAGACCACGATGGTCGGGACGGTCGATTCCGCGTCGAACCGGCCGGTGCCGATGTAGATCTGCTGGGCGAGCACGGCGCCGGTGAACAGCGCCGTCAGACCCACCACCGGCAGCGAGTAGTACCCCACCGAGAGCATCTGGCGGAGCTGGTTGCCGAAGTAGAAGGGGGGCGAGAAGATTGCCCCGACCGACCGGGCGAGGAACACGGCGAGCCGGCCGACATCGGCCAGGAAGCCCAGCGTGGCGCGGCCGATGTTGGCGGCGGGATTGGGAATTGTCGTCAAAATGTGCGATCCGGCAGGTGGTCCATCTCGGCGAGATCGCCGAACTTGGTCGTTTCCTTGCTGAAGTGCAAGCGCGCGACGCCGGTTGGACCGTGACGCTGCTTGCCGATGATGGCCTCGGCGACGCCGCGGATGCGTTCGCCCCGTTCCTGCCATTCCGCGTGGGCGGGCGTTCCCGGCTCGGGCTGGCGGCGCTCATGGTAGTACTCGTCGCGGTAGACGAACATCACCACGTCGGCGTCCTGTTCGATGGAGCCGGATTCGCGCAGGTCGGCGAGCTGTGGCCGCTTGTCCTCGCGCTGCTCGACCGAGCGGCTCAACTGGGAAAGGGCCAGAACCGGCACGTTGAGTGTCTTCGCCAATGCCTTGAGCCCTCTGGTGATCTCGGAAACCTCCTGCACCCGGTTCTCGGTCCGCTCGCGTCCCGACGGACGGGCCAGCTGGAGATAGTCGATCACCACCATGCCCAGATTGTGCTGCCGCTTCAACCGCCGGGCGCGGGACATGATGCCGGAGATGGGCAGGGCGGGCGTGTCGTCGATGAACAGCGGAATGTCCTCGATCTCCTGCGACGCGCGCACCAGGTCGCGGAACTGGTCGGGGTTCATGTCGCCGCGGCGCAACTTTTCCGACGGGATGCCCGCCTGCTCCGAGAGCATGCGCGAGGCGAGCTGCTCGGCGGACATCTCCAGCGAGAAGAAGCCGACTACCGCGCCGCCGCCCTTGGCCGGATCCTCGCCGTCGAGCACGGAACGGTGCCAGCGCTTGGCCGCGTTGAAGGCGATGTTGGTGGCGAGCGCGGTCTTGCCCATGGACGGCCGGCCCGCGAGGATCACGAGGTCCGACTTGTGCAGTCCGCCCAGAAGCTGGTCCATGGCCTGCATGCCCGTGGAGACGCCGGTGAGTTTGCCTTCGCGCTTGTGCGCGGCCTCGATGTTCTCGATGGCGAGGTTGAGCGAGCGGGAAAACGGCTTGAAGCCTTCCTCGGCGTGGCCGCTCTCGGCGAGATTGAAGAGCTTCTGCTCCGCCTGCTCGATCTGGGTCGTGGCGGAGAGTTCGGTGTCGGCCTCCACGGCGTTTTCCACCGTCTCCTCGCCGATGAGGATGAGCTGGCGGCGCAATGACAGGTCATAGATGGTCCGGCCGTATTCCTCGGCGTGCACCAGCGACGTGGCGGCGGCGGCGAGGCGCGCCAGGTACTGCGGGCCGCCCACCTCGCGTAGCCCGGCGTCGTTCTCCATGTAGGTCTTCAGGGTCGCGGGGATGGCCAGCTGGCCGCGCTCCACGAGGCGCATGACCGTGGCGAAAATGCGCTGATGCAGCGGATCGAAGAAGTGCTCGGGCGTCAGGAACGAGACCCGGTTGGCCGCATCGTTGTTCACCAGCACGGCGCCCAGCAGCGCCTGCTCCACTTCCAGGTTGTGCGGCAACGCCGCCGCCGGCAGCGCGGCGGGATCGACGGCGGTGAGATGGCTGCGTTCCTGCATTCCTGTCGGCATGGGCGGTCGAACCTCGGATGGCTGGCGGGAAGCCCGACATTCAGCCCGAGCGGGACCCGCGTTGCCACGTGAACATATCAGGAACCTGGATCGCTCCACAGAAGAATTGTCCACAGCGGAAGAAAAGCGTGGATAAGTCGGTCCCGGATCAGGGTATTTCCTCGTCGGAGAGGTCCCGGGCGATGCGGAAGCCCTGGTCGCCCCGACGCTCGTCGGCGGCGGCGCGCATGCGCCGGGCGGAACGCAGGTTGGCGGGCGGGTCGGCCCAGCCGCCGCCGCGGGCGACGGTGGCGTCGCAATCGCCGGTGGTGACGGCGGCGCCGTCGGCGGTGGCGTTGCGATGGTCGGGATTCCAGCAGTCCGCGACGATCTCGCGCACATTGCCGAACATGTCGTAGAGCCCGAACGCGTTGGCGCGGTACTTGCCGACGGGCGCGGTCTCCGCATGGTGCGAATCGCAGGCGAACACCAGCGAAGTGGGGCGGCCCTTGTAGCGGTTCATATGGGTGCTGCCGGCCACGTTGGCGTCGAAGCAGGCCTGGGTAAGGTCGTTGCCCCAGACATAGGCGCCCGAAGTGCCGGCCCGCGCCGCGTACTCCCATTCGCTCTCCGTGGGGAGCCGATACTTGACGCCCGCCTTTTTCGACAGCCAGGCGATGTAGGCCTGCGCATCGGCGCGGTTGACGCAGACCACCGGGTGATCCTTGTCCTGGTAGAACCCTGGGTCGCGCCACGACTTGCTGCGGTCGAGCACCCAGGTGTTGCCGTCGAACACCTCGCAGCCCGTCGCCTGGTACTGGGTGTCGCGGACGAAGGCGTCGAACTGCTGGCGGGTCACCTCGGTCTGCTCCAGGGCAAACGGCTTGCGGAAGGTGACGCCGTGCAGCGGACGTTCGCTCGCCGCCATGGACGGGGCGACCTTGCCCGAGGCGTCTTCCGCGGGCTGGATACCCATGGCGAAGCTGCCGGCGGGGACGACGACCAGCGGCGGGCAGTCGGCGCAGTCGCGCAGCATCCGCGCACCCGAGGCGGCGGCTTCCGGCTTCTCGATGACTGCGGGCGCGAATTCCTCAGCGGGTTCGGCGGGCGTGTCCGCCTCGGGCGGCGCGACGGGAATGGCGGTCTGTTCCTCGGTCTCGGGCGCCGGTCGGTCGAAGATCTGCGCGGCGCCGAACGCGGCCGCAAGCAGCACGACGAGCAGGACCGCCGCGATGGCCGCGAACTTCACGTTCTTCTCGAGTCGTTTCTCCGGCGTTCGCATCCGGTAGTAGTAGGCGCGTCCCTGCTTCTGCGGGGGCTTGGCCATGGCTACTCCGTCGTGCCGGCGAGGGGCAGGTCCTTGGCCACCCGGAAACCCTGGTCGGCGCGGCGTTCGGTTCGCTCGTCGTGGAAGCGCCGCGCCGGGCGGACATTGGCCGGGGCGTCGTCCCAACCGCCGCCGCGAAGGACCTGCAGGCCGCACGAGCCGGTCATCCGGGCCTCGGCGCCCAGGCCCTGGCCCCAGTAGGTGGGATTCCAGCAGTCCGCGACCAGTTCGCGGGCGTTGCCGTACATGTCGTAGAGTCCGAATTCGTTGGGCTGGAAGCGGCCGACGGGCGCCGTGAAGGCGAAGCCCGAGTCACAGGGAAACACCAGGCCGTCCTGCGGATCGAACTTGGCGGCGTAGCTGCGCCCCGCCATGTTGCCGTAGGTGCACGCAAGCGCCGGCTTGTCGCCCCACGGGTGGGTGTCATTACTGCCGGCGCGCGCCGCATACTCCCATTCGGTCTCCGTGGGCAGCCGGTAGCGCTTGCCGGTGCGCCGCGACAGCCAGTCGACATAGGCCTTCGCATCCTCGTAGTCGACGCACACCACCGGATGGTCGTCATCCTGCTCGAAGCCCGGATCGCGCCAGCTCTTGGACCGGTCGAGAACCCAGGTGCCGCCGCGGCTGACGACGCAGCCCAGCGCCTGATAGCCGGTTTCGTTGACGAACATGGCGAACTCGCCGCGGGTCACCTCGGTGCGGCCGAGGGCGAAAACCTCCTTGATGGTCACGCCGTGGAGCGGCAGCTCGGTCTGCTGCTGGGTGAGGGAGATGTCGTCGAGATCGGCCTCCTGCGTCCGCAGGCCCATGGTGAAGGCGCCGGCGGGGATCGTCACCATGACCGGGCAGTTCTTGCAGTCCCGGGTGGCGAGTTCGTCCGGGGCCTGGTCCTGCGCGGCGGCGGGCTTGGCGGCGGCGGGGCTGGCGGCTGCCGAGGCCGGCTTGGACTGGTCGGCTGCCGGCTCGTCGTCGTCACGCATGACGATCACCCCGATGATGACGCCGATGACGACGACGACGGCGACCACCCCGCTGACGATGGCAGCGAGCTTTCCTTCCTTGCCGACGGCCTCGTAGCGGCCCCGTGGTGTGACAGGCTCCCTCACGGCTGCGATCTTATCGCAAAACTCAGATCAGGGAACCGGGCAAGGCGGCGGCTCAGGACGCAGTCCGCCGGTAGAGCTTGAACACCCCGCTCATGGTCGCCACGGGCGTGCCGCCCACGGTGATCCGGCCGTGAGCGAACGCCAGGCTGCCGCCCATCCGGTCGATCTGCGCTTCCGCCTCTAGCCAGTCGCCGAGGCGTCCCGTGCCCAGGAACTCGGTGTTGAGGCTGACGGTCGAGATGCCCTGGACGGCGGGATCGGCGGTGACCAGCGCGAAGCTCAGCGTCACGTCGGCGAGCGTCGAGACGACGCCGCCATGGGCGATGTCCCGGTTGTTCATGTGCCGTTCGTCGAGCCGCAGCGCGACGATCCGCTCGCCGTCGCGACGGCCTTCGTGGAACGGCCCGATATGGCCGAGATAGGCGCTGTTGAACGAAAGACGGGTGAAGCCTGCGGGGATGTCGGTCATCGGGGGATCGGACGTTGGGACGGGAGGAGATCCTTCATAGGACCGATTGGCCCGGAGCGAAACCCTCGGCGTCACCTGAATCGAAACGGCCGGCGCTCAAGGCGCCGGCCGCAGACGAGGAGGCTCTGGGTGGGATCAGTAGTCGTACCCGTCGTCCACCGGATGCTGGCTGCCCTGAACGATGTAGGGCGTGCCATAGGAGTCGTAGCACATGGTGGCCGCCATCGTGCTGGCGTAGCCGTCGACGTTCTCCTGCTTGCGGACCTCGTGGCACGGCTGGTTGTAGCCGTAGGCCGGCGGCGGCGGAGCCGGCGGCGCGTAGTAGGTCCGGTCGTAGCGGTCATGGCTGTTGGCGGACGACGCGATCAGCATCCCGGCTGCCAGGCCGCCGATGGCCGCGAAGGGAATCCAGCCGCCGCCGCCATGGTGGTGCCAGCCGCCGTGATATCCGTGCCAGCCGGCGGACGCCTGAACCGGGACGGCTGCGGCGAGGGCCACCGCGACGCCACTCATCAGGGTAAACTTTCTCAGCTTCGTCATAGCAAGCTCCACGCCAATCTCATCGTTGAACCGAGTCTAGGGGTTGGCCGATGAACACGTTCTGAACAGGATATCCCGCCTAACGTACGAGGCAACAGCTTCGTGCCCGGATAAATGAGGGCGGCCGCCCCAGCCAGGCGGCCGCCCCTTCCGTCGCGCGACGGTTCGGCTCAGTAGTAGTTCAGCAGGAAGTAGTTGTCGGACACGACGAACCCGACACCCCGCGGGTCGTAGCACTGGATGCCGCCCACCAGGGCCGGACGGCCGTGCCACGACCAGTAGCGCGTCACCGGATAGCAGCCCTGGTCCGCCCAGTAGTTGTAGCGGTAGCCGCTCCAGATCGGGCCGTAATAGGGGCGCCACGAGCTGTAGTAATGGCGGTTCCGGTAGAAGTAGTCGCGGTCCCGGTAGCTATGCCAGTTGTGATAGCGGTGCCGGTAGGCGTACTCCTGCCGGTAGTGGCGGTAGGGGTTGTGCTCGTACCGGCGCGCATAGTGGCGGTCGTAGCGCCGGACGTGGCGGTCCGCGTGGCGGTAGGCGCGATGCGTGACGTGGCGATCCGCGTGCCGGTAGGCGCGATGCGTGACGTGACGGTCCGCGCGCCGGTAGGCGCGATGCCGGACGTTGCGGTCCGCATGCCGGTAATTGCGGTGCTGGACGTGGCGGTTGTGCGCCTGCCCGCGGTACGCCGGATGGCGCTCATGGCTGCGCCGGACATGGCGCTGATGGCCGTCCTGCCAGCGGTTGTGGTCGACGCGCCCGTGATGGCCGCGGTCCCGGTGATGGTCGTCCCGGTCGGCGAATGCCTGGGGCGCCGCGAAGGCGACGATGACGGCGGAAAACGCCGCGATCATCGGTATTTTCTTTAGCCTGGTCATCGTTCTCTCTCCAAACTGCGATTCGACGACATTGGCCCTCGTCGCCGTCGACACTGCGCCTTGCAGCCTGTACGGAAGATGAACAATGTTACCGGAAAATTGCGGGCCGGTTACAGAGTACCATGCCAATGCAACCGCCGGTCGAACGCGACCGATTTGATCAGTGCGAAGACGTCCATGCCCGGCCGCAGGCCGAGCGCCTCGCCCGCGTGGCGCGTGATCCGCGAACGGATCGTCTGGTTTCCCGGCAGGGCGATGCGGACATCCAGGTTGCTGCCGTCGCGCTCCGCCATGTCGGCGACGGTTCCCTGCAGGGTGTTCTGGACGCTCAGGCCGTCGGGCCTGTGCAGGGCGAGGGTGACGTCGTGGGCGTCGATGAAGACGCGGAGCGCTCGGCCGGCCGGGCCGGCGTCGTAGTTGAGGAA
Organism: Alphaproteobacteria bacterium; assembly: GCA_016124315.1. Lineage (GTDB taxonomy): Bacteria > Pseudomonadota > Alphaproteobacteria > SMXS01 > SMXS01 > RI-34. Next base: position 7,792 of record WGNW01000044.1, on the reverse strand, counting down.
GAACGGTCCGGCGGGTGTGTCGAGCCGGTCCAGGCCGTCGATCCGCTCGCCGGTGGTGACGGCGTCGAGGACCGAGCCCTCCGGGACGAGGTGGGCGATCTCCTCGTTGCGTCCGGCGAGCACGTGCTGGACCGGGCCGCAGGCGCGGACCCGGCCCTGCTCCATCAGCGCCACCGTGTCGGCGAGGCGGATGATCTCGGGCCAGTTGTGGGTGACGTAGACCACCGGAATCGACAGGGCAGCGCGGACGTTCTCGATGAACGGCAGCAATTCCCGCCGCCGTCCCGTGTCCAGGCTGGCGAGCGGCTCGTCCATCAGCAGCAGCGCGGGCCCGGAGAGCAGCGCCCGGCCAATGGCGACACGCTGGCGTTCGCCGCCTGACAGGGTGTTCGGCCGGCTGTCCAGTAGGTGGCCGATGCCGAGGATGTCGACGACGCGCTCGAACGGCAGGGAGACCGGCCGGCGGGAGTAGCGCAGGTTGGCCGCCACCGAGAGGTGCGGAAACAGCAGCGCGTCCTGCAGCACGTAGCCGACCCGGCGCCGCGCCGTCGCCAGGTCGACGCCCTCGCGCGAGTCGAACAGCACGGTTCCGTCGACGACGATGCGCCCGGCGTCGGGGCGGGCGAGGCCGGCGATCGCCGCCACCACCGTGGACTTGCCGGCGCCCGACGGACCGGCGAGCACGGTCACGCCCGGTCCGGACGTGAACGAGGCGTCGAGCACGAACCGATCCCGCGCAACCCGCACCGTCACTTCCAGCGCGGGGGCGGCCACGTCAGGCGACCATCCGGGCCACGCGCCGGGCCATCACCTCGGAGAGCCCAATGGCGACAAAGGCGAGGACCAGCGAGATGACCACCAGCCTGGCGGCGTCCGCCTCGCCGCCGGGCGTGTTGATGGCCGTGTAGAGGGCAAGGGGCAGGGTGCGGCTGACGCCGGGGATGTTGGAGACGAAGGTGATGGTGGCGCCGAACTCGCCCAGGCACCGTGCGAAGGCCAGCGCCACGCCGGCGACGATGCCGGGCAGGGTGAGCGGCAGGGTGACGCTCAGCATCACCCGCAAGGGCGAGGCGCCCAGCGTGCGGGCCACCTGCTCGAGCCGCCGGTCGACGGTTTCCAGCGACAGCCGGATCGCCCGCACCATCAGGGGAAAGGCCATGACCGCGGCGGCCACGGCGGCGCCCGTCCAGGTGAATGCGATGACGATGCCCAGATGGGCGTCGAGCCAGCCGCCGATCAGGCCGCGCCGTCCGAGCAGCACGAGCAGCAGATAGCCCACCACCACCGGCGGCAGCACCAGCGGCAGGTGGACCAGCGCGTTGAAGATGTCCTTGCCGGGAAAGTCGGTCCGCGCCAGGACCCAGGCGACCAGGATGCCCAGCGGCAGGCTGAACGCCACCGCCGTCGCCGACACCTTGAGCGACAGCAGCAGCGCTTCGGTCTCGAACGGGCTCAGCAGCGGCATCGGCCGAGCTTAACGCCTCGGCCGGGCGGCGTCATTGGCCATACAGGCTGTCGGGCGAGACCAGTACCGGCTCGGTCACGGCCACGCCGTCCTCCCGCGCCGCCCTGAAGAAGCAGGTCCGCCGGCCGGTGTGGCAGGCGACGCCCTTCTGGTCGACCAGCAGCAGCAAGGTGTCTCCGTCGCAATCGACCCGCAGGTCGATCAGCGTCTGCACCTGGCCCGAGGTCTCGCCCTTGTGCCACAGCGCGTTCCGCGACCGGGACCAGTAATGCACCTCGCGCGTCTCCAGCGTGGCGCGGACGGCCCGCTCGTTCATCCAGGCCATCATCAGCACCTCGCCGGTGTCGTGCTGCTGGGCGATCGCCGGCACCAGCCCGCGCTCGTCGAATTTCACCATCGCGACGGCCTCGTCGGCGGCTGTGGTCATGGCTGCTGTCCTCACAGGGCGATTTATCCGCGCCGTTATGTAATATGGTATGCTACGCGAAACCAGATGCGATCGAGGAGGTCCGGGTGAAGCAGGAGACGGCCTTTCCCGCCCAGTCCCACGACCACGGGGCATGCGTCGACGATGCCATGGAGACCGCGGAGGCCCTGTGCGCGGAGCGAGGCGCGCGGCTGACGCCGCTGCGCCGCGAGGTGCTGGAAATCGTCTGGTCGTCGCACCGGCCGATCGGTGCCTACGACATCCTCCAGCGCATGGACCGGGGCAGCCGCAAGGCTGCGCCGCCGACCGTCTACAGGGCGCTGGACTTCCTGATCGAACAGGGGCTCGTCCACCGCATCGAGAGCATGAACGCCTATCTCGGCTGCAACCATCCCGGCCGGTCCCATTCCGGTCAGTTCCTGATCTGCCGCGAATGCGGCGAGGTCGCAGAACTGGACGACCAGGAACTGCGCGACTCGCTGCGCCGAAAGGCCGAACGGCTCGGCTTCGAACTGCAGAGCCAGACCGTTGAACTGGTAGGATTCTGTGCTAATTGTAGAGGCAGCTAGGAGGCTATCATGAAGACGCTCGCTGTCGCCGCGATTGCCGCCCTCCTGCCCTTGGGAGCGGCCCACGCGTTCCAGGTCATCACCCCGGGTGAAATGAAGGATGCCGGCCTGGGTTTCGCCCAGAGCAGCGCCTTCAGGCAGTCGGTCGATCCCCAGACGGACAGCAACTTCCACTTCAGCGCCTACGGCGGCGGCCAGAATGCCGGCGACAACCGGCTGAGATACAATCAGTACGGTCGGGTGGACGGCGGCGGTCGCTATCTGGGCGACTATAGTTCCACGTTCAGGTCCTGCGGCGACTATTCCGACAACAACACTGCGGAACTGGATGCCCTTTCCGTAGGCGGCAACGCCTATCCCTGCCAGCGCTTCCGCTAGGTTTCCGCGGGTGCCGTCGGCCCGGCGTGCTGCATGGCTGCTGGGCTTCACGGCCCTTGCCCTGGCTGCAGCCCCGGTTTCCCGCGCTGCGGAGCCGGCGCACGACATTCCCGCGGCCGCGCTCGACGATCTCGACCAGGGCAACATGGAAGCGGCCGAGAAAGCGTTCCGTGCCGCCCTCGCCGGCGACCTCGCGCCGGCCCAGCGCATCGAGGCGCTGCTCTACCTGGCGCGCATCGAGCTCCAGAAGGGGCAGTACGACAAGGCGGACGCCCATGCCAGCGAGGCGGCGAACCTGCTCAAGACGGCGGGCGGCGACTCGTTCCAGGGCATGCTCGTCGCCCTGTCGATCCGCTACGAGGCTGCGCGCGGCGCCGGTGACGAGGAGAAGGCGCTCGGCATCCAGAAGCTCGCCGCCAGGCTGAGCGCCGAGCAGGAGGGCAAGGCGTGGGACAAGGACGAGGTGCCGGGCGCCTTGGTCCACAAGGCGTCGGGCGCGGTCCTCCCGGAAGAGGTGGCCGGCCTCGCCGAGGTCCAGCTCTTCACCTACGACCCGCAGGGCCTCGACGGGTCGGTCAGCTACGCGCCTGAGGAACCGGCGTCGATCGGCCACCAGGACGCGGCCGCCCAGGTCATCGTCGACATCCTGATGAACAAAGGGCAGTCGCTCGACGAGCACTTCGCCCAGGCCGAGCAGGACATCGAGCAGAATTATGCCGACGCCCAGCAGATCACGGCCTCCCCCATCGCCGTCGTCAAGGACGACCGGCGGCTTGAGGGCAAGATGGCGGTCTATTCGATCCGCGGCGGCGATGGGAAGGGATTCGCCACGGTCCATGTCTTCCGGCTGTCGCCCGACACGCTGCTGCGGTTCCGCGCGTTCTATTCCCAGTCCGAGGCGGGCGTCATGCGCAGCCGGGTCGCCGCGCTGATGCAGACCATGGTCTGGCCGGAAGGACGCACCGTCCAGTAGCGAGCCGGCTCAGCGGGCCGCCGCGAACCGCTCGAAACCCTTCTCCAGATCCTCGATCAGGTCGTCCGGGTCCTCAAGGCCGGCATGGAAGCGGATCAGCGGCGCCGCCCACTTCGTCGCGGTCCGTGCGCCGGCGGGGTTCGACGGCAGCACCAGGCTCTCGAATCCGCCGTAGGAAAAGCCGATCCCGAAATGCTCGTAGCCGTCCAGCATGGCGGCGACGGCGGCCTCCGGATGCTCCTTGAGTTGGACCGCGAACAGGCTCGATGCGCCGGTGAAGTCGCGGCGCCACAGCTCGTGGCCCGGACAGTCCGGCAGCGCCGGGTGGAGCACCCGCGCCACCTCGGGCCGCGCCTTCAGCCAGCGCGCGAGCGTCAGCGCGGTCTGCGCGTGCCGCTCCATGCGCGGGCCCAGGCTGCGCAGGCCGCGCAACGCCAGGTAGCAGTCGTCGGGCGCCGCGGCGTGGCCGTGCAGGAACGTGCCGCGGCGCAGCCGGTCGAGCGTCGCCTCGTTGGCGATGGCGGCGCCGAGCATGGCGTCCGAGTGGCCGACCACGTATTTGGTGAGGGAATGGATCACCACGTCGGCGCCGTGGTCCAGCGGCCGGAAGTTCAGCGGCGAGGCGCAGGTGTTGTCGTTCAGCACCAGCGCGCCCCGCTCGCGCGCGGCGGCGGCGATGGCCGGCAGGTCCTGGATCTCGAAGGTCAGCGAGCCTGGCGATTCCGTGAACACCAGCCGGGTTTCCGGCCGCATCAGCTCGGCGATGCCGCTGCCGATCATCGGGTCGTAATAGGTGGTCTCGACGCCCAGCTTGCGCAGCGCGAGGTCGCAGAAGGTGCGCGTCGGCTCGTACACGCTGTCGGTCATCAGGATGTGGTCGCCGGCCTCGACAAAGGCCATCAGCGCGCCGGTGATGGCGGCCAGCCCCGAGCCGTAGAGCATGCAGCCGGCGCCGCCTTCGAGCTCGGCAAGCGCGTCGCACAGCGCCCATTGGGTCGGTGTGCCGCGCCTGCCGTAATACAGCACCCGCTCGTTGCGATGACGCACCGCCTCGCGCAGGCCGGCGACGCTGTCGAACACGATGGTGGAGGCGTGGTAGACCGGCACGTTCACCATGCCGGTCGCGTAGTCGCTGCCGCGTCCGTCGCGAACGAGCCGCGTGTTCCGTTTCATTCAGGTCTCGACGGGCAGGTCGCCGCGGCTGCCCCATTCGGACCAGGAGCCGTCGTAGACCGCCACCTGGTGATGGCCGAGCACGTGCAGGCCGAGCGCCAGGATCGCGGCGGTGATGCCCGAGCCGCAGGTGGTGACCACCGGCTTGTTCAGGTCGACACCGGCGGCGACGAAGGCCTTGCGCAGCGCGTCCCGTGGCAGCAGCGTGCCGTCGTCGGCGAGCAGCGTGCGGTAATGGACGTTGAGGCTGCCGGGGATGTGGCCGCCACGGATGCCGGGGCGCGGCTCCGGCTCCCGGGCGAGGAAGCGGGCAGGGCTGCGGGCGTCGACGATCTGCTGCCTGCCGTCGCCGAGGTGCTCCGCGATCTGTTCCGCCTTGCGCACCATGGTGCCGTTCATCCGGGCGGTGAAGTGCCGCTCCCGCGACATCTCGGGCAGGTCGGCGATGGGCTTGCCCTCGGCCTTCCACTTGGGCAGGCCGCCGTCGAGGACCGCCACGTCCTCGTGGCCGAACACCCGGAACATCCACCAGACGCGCGCGGCGCTGAACAGGCCGGCACCGTCGTAGATCACGATGCGGTTGCCGTCGCCCAGGCCGAGCTTGCGCATCCGGCTGGCGAACTTCTCCGGCGGCGGCAGCATGTGCGGGTAGGGGCTTTCCAGGTCGCAGACCTCGTCGATGTCGAAGAACACCGTGCCGGGGATGTGCTCCATGGCGTATTCGGCACGCGGGTTGCGATTCTGGTCGGGCATGTACCAGCTCGCGTCGACGATGCGCAGGTCGGGCGCGTCCAGGTGCTCGAGCAGCCAGTCCGTGGAAGCCAGGGGATTGGTGGTGGTGATCATGGCGCGGTCTCCAGCCAGCGGGGCGCCGGCAGCCCCTTCTCGCGCAGGAATTCGGGGTTGAACAGCTTGCTCTGGTAGCGGGTGCCGAAGTCGCACAGCACGGTGACGATGGTGTGGCCGGGACCCAGCTCCCGCGCCAGCCGCACCGCGCCGGCGACGTTGATGCCGGTGGAGCCGCCCAGGCACAGGCCTTCGAATTCCAGCAGGTCGAAGATGTAGGGCAGGGCTTCGTCGTCGGGGATCTGGAACGGCAGGTCGACCGGTGCACCCTCAAGGTTGGCGGTGATGCGGCCCTGGCCGATGCCTTCGGTGATCGAGGTGCCCTCGGACTTGAGCTCGCCGTGGGCGTAGTACTCGTAGAGCGCCGCGCCGCGGGGATCGGCCAGGCCGATCTTGATCTCGGGATTGCGCTCCTTGAGGAACATGCCGACGCCGGCCAGCGTGCCGCCAGTGCCGACGGCGCAGACGAAGCCGTCCACCTTGCCCTCGGTCTGCTCCCAGATCTCCGGGCCGGTGGTCTCGTAGTGGGCGCGCCGGTTGGCGACGTTGTCGAACTGGTTGGCCCAGATGGCGCCGTTGGGGTTTTCCCTGGCGATCTCCTCCGCCAGGCGGCCCGAGACCTTCACGTAGTTGTTCGGATCGCGGTAGGGGACGGCGGGCACCGGCCGCAGGTCGGCGCCGCACAGCCGCAGCATGTCCATCTTCTCCTGGCTCTGGGTGTCGGGGATGACGATCACCGACTTGTAGCCGCGGGAGTTGCCGACCAGGGCGAGGCCGATGCCCGTATTGCCCGCGGTGCCCTCGACGATCACCCCGCCGGGCTTCAGCAGGCCCTTCTCCTCGGCGTCCCGGATGATGCCCCAGGCCGCCCGGTCCTTCACCGAGCCGCCGGGGTTGAGGAATTCGGCCTTGCCGAGGATGGTGCAACCGGTCGCTTCGGAGGCGCGGTTCAGCCGGATGAGCGGCGTATTGCCGATGGTCTCGACGAAGTCTCTGCGGACGTTCATGGGGCGGCCGGTTCAGTGGGCAGGAAGCCTCAACTTAGAGACAGCCTGAAGGCCGTTCAAGCATCGGCGTGCGCCAGCATGGTTTCCCCGGCGCCCGGCCCCAGCGGCTGGTCGTGGCTGAACTCGACCACGTTGCCGTCCGGCGTCCGGATGCCGCAGTAGTAGCCGACCGGATAGGCCTCCTGCCGCGGCGGCCAGGCCAGGATGCCGTCGGCCTTCGCCCGGGCCGCGATCTCGTCCACCGCTTCGCGGCTGGGCAGGGCGAACCCCAGGTGGCTGTAGTCGTTCTCCGCCTGCGGCCGGTGGCTGCCGCCGGGGATCAGCACGAAGACGAAGTCGTGCTCCTTGCCCGGCTCGCTCATCCACACCACCCGGCCGCCCGCGTCGGCCCGCTCGTGGCTGACATGCATGCCGCAATAGTCGCGGTAGAACGCGATGGTGGCGTCCAGGTCTTCGCAATGGAGCGCGATATGGGTTAGAGATGGGCGCATCGTCGCAAGGGTCTCCCATGTCCGAAGAATCATATACGTCGCTGCACCAGCTTGGCCACCAGACCGGGCTGCCCCGGTCGCCCGACGAGGCGGCGCTGGAAGCCGTGCCCAATCCGCACCCGGACCGGGCGTATCTGATCCGCTTCACCTGCCCGGAATTCACCTCGCTGTGTCCGGTCACCGGCCAGCCCGACTTCGCCCATCTGATGATCGACTACGTGCCGGACCGGAGCATCGTCGAATCCAAGTCGCTCAAGCTGTTCCTCGCCAGCTTCCGCAATCACGGCGCCTTCCACGAGGACTGCACCGTCACGGTCGCCCGGCGCATCGTGCAGGCGATCGAGCCGCGCTGGCTGCGCATCGGCGGCTACTGGTATCCCCGCGGCGGCATCCCGATCGACGTGTTCTACCAGACCGGCGCCCCGCCCGAGGACGTCTGGCTGCCCGACCAGGGCGTGCCGCC
>WGNW01000091.1 GCA_016124315.1 Alphaproteobacteria bacterium | reverse complement strand
TGCTCGGCGACGGTTTCGCCGCGTCGCTGGAATACCAGCGGATCGTGACCCTGGCCCGCGGCGGCAACGACTACACCAAGAACATCGTCCGCCTTTCCATGTCCTACCAGCTCTAGGAACGCGCCGGTGCCCATCCCCTTCAGTCCCATCCTCGCCCTCGTGCTGATGGCCCTGTCGGCCGGTCCGGCGCTGGCGGACGACGTGGTCGCGCACGTTACCGACAGCCAGGGCGCGCCCCTCGCGGACGCTGTGGTGACCCTTACGCCCGACACGCTGCCGCCACTCGGCCCGCCGGCCGACGCCATCGTCGATCAGGTCAACCTGCAGTTCGTTCCCTACGTCACCGTGATCCGGGCCGGCGCCACCGTGACCTTCCCCAACAGCGACAAGGTGCGCCACCACGTCTACTCCTTCTCGCCGGCCAAGACCTTCGAGCTGCCGCTCTATCCCAGCGGCAGTTCGCCGTCGTTGCAGTTCGACAAACCCGGCGTGGTGCCGCTGGGCTGCAACATCCACGACTGGATGCTCGCCTACATCTACGTGTCGGCGACCCCGTACTTCGCCAAGACCGGAGGGGACGGCCGCGCCACACTGGCAGCGGTGCCCGGCGGCACCTACGCGGCGCGGGTGTGGCACCCGCGTCTCGTCGGCACGGAGGCTGCAACCACCCGCCGCGTCGAGATTGGCGCGGCGACCGGCGAGCTCCAATGGGTGCTGAAGCTGAAACCCGAGTTCCGCATTCCCCGCAGGCGCATGGAAGGGGGGCCCGGCTATTGAGCCGAGGCGGCGCGCTCGCCGGGAACTCCTGGTGCCGGAAGCGGTTTTCGTTCCGAGGGTAAGCACCATCCTACCGCACGGCCTGCCGCCGCCTCGGGGAGACGCGCGTGAGCGAGTTCAAGACCGACATCCCGGCCCGCATGGACCGGCTGCCCTGGTCCCGCTTCCACTGGACCATCCTGATCGCGCTGGGCGTCACCTGGATCCTGGACGGGCTGGAGGTGACCTTGAAGGGCGCCGTGTCCAGCGTGCTGCAGGACCCTCAGAGCCTGGGCTTCACCAGCACCCAGATCGGCATGATCGCCTCGTTCTACCTCGCCGGCGCGGTCACCGGCTCGCTGGTGTTCGGCTACCTGACCGACCGCTACGGACGGCGGGTGTTCTTCTTCGTCACCCTCGGCGTCTACCTGATCGGCGCGGTGCTCACCGCCTTCTCGTGGAGCCTGTGGAGCTTCATCCTGTTCCGCTTTATCACCGGGCTCGGCATCGGCGGCGAGTACGCGGCGATCAACTCCACCATCGACGAGATGATGCCGGCGCGAGTGCGCGGCCAGGTGGCGCTGGTGGTGAACGGCAGCTACTGGCTGGGCGCGGCGCTGGGCGCGCTGTCGACGGTGGTGCTGCTCGACCCCGATGTCTTCGCCGTGGATTTCGGCTGGCGCCTCGGCTTCGGCATCGGCGCCGTGCTCGGGCTGTTCATCCTGTTCATGCGCCGCCACATCCCGGAAAGCCCGCGCTGGCTAATCACCCACGACCGCCGCGACGACGCCGAGGCCGACATCGAGCGGATCGAGGCGCGTGTCGCCCGGGAGACCGGCGAGACGCTGGAGGACGTGCCGCCCGAACGGCGCATCACCATCCATCCCAAGCCGCATTTCGGCTTCGGCATGATCCTGAAGTCCATGTTCGGCGTCCACCTGAAGCGCTCGGTGCTGGCGCTGGTGCTGATGGCCTCCCAGGCGTTCCTCTACAACGCCATCTTCTTCACCTATGCCCTCATCCTCTCCAACTTCTACGACGTGCCCTCCAGCGACGTGGGCCTCTACCTGGTGCCCTTCGCCATCGGCAACTTCCTCGGCGTACTGCTGCTGGGGCGGCTGTTCGATACGCTGGGCCGCCGCTTCATGATCTCGGCCACCTACATCGTCTCGGGCCTGCTGCTGGGGGCGACCGGATACATGTTCGCCCAGGGCCTGCTCTCGGCCGTCACCCTGACGGCGCTGTGGTCGGTGATCTTCTTCTTCGCCTCGGCGGCGGCCAGCTCGGCCTACCTGACGGTGAGCGAGGTGTTCCCGCTGGAGACGCGGGCGCTCGCCATCGCAGTGTTCTATTCGGTGGGCACGGCCGCCGGCGGCATCGCCGCGCCGTCGCTGTTCGGCGCGCTGATCGACACCGGCTCGCCCTGGACCGTGTTCTACGGCTATCTGGCGGCGAGCGCGCTGATGCTCGGCGCCGCCGGCGTCGAGATCGTCATCGGCGTCGACGCCGAACGCCAGTCTCTGGAGGACGTGGCCGCGCCGCTGTCCGCGTCGGCCGAGTGAGCCTCAGGACGAGGAACAGGTGTCCACCACGAAGCTGCGCAGCTTCGACGGGTCGGCGAACCGCTCCACGTCCTCGGCGATCCAGCGGGCGATCGCCGGGTCGGCCAGCGACCGGCGCATCTCGGCCCATTCGGCCTCGTCGGCGAAAACCATCTCCGTCACCACATCGAAGTCGACGGGCGGCTGGCCGGCACGGTTCTCCTCGGCGATGAAGTTGCGGCGGTACTCGGCACGGGCGAGCGCCGGCATGCGAGCTATGGCGCCGGGCGCGTGCACCGCCTCGTAGTACTCCTTGAACTCCTCCAGCGTGGTGCCGGTCTTGCGGGTCAGCAACGTGATCGTCTTGATGGGCATGGCTGGTTCTCTCCCGTTTCCCTGTCGGCTCCGCGGCCGATCATAGAACAGACGTCATGGAACCCGGCGGCCTAATTTGTCCCCCGCCGGCAAGCGGGCCGCCTTGGCGCGGACCTTGCATCCCTTGACCCGGACGGGCGCGGGCCACGAGGGGCATGGGGTGAATCAGGAGCACGACTACCGGTCGCTGTTCGACAATGCGGTGGAAGGCATGTACCGGACGACGCCGGACGGCCGGTATCTCGCGGCCAACCTGGCGCTCGCCCGCATCTATGGCTACGCCAGCGTCGAGGAGATGATGGCCGGGCTCACCGACATCGCCCGCCTGCTCTATGTCGACCCGGGGGACCGCGACCGGTTCCGGGCCTCGTTGCATGGCCGCAACCAAGTCCGCAACTTCGTGGCGCGGGTCCGGCGCAAGGACGGTTCCATCATCTGGATCAGCGAGAACGCCCGCGCCGAGCTGAACCGGGACGGCACCGTCAGGTGGTACGAGGGCTTCGTCGAGGACGTCACCGACCAGGTGCGGGCGGAGGAACGGCTGCGGCTGGCGGCCACGGTGTTCGACACCGCGGCGGAAGCGATCATGGTGCTGGATGATCAATTTCGCGTCACCGCGGTCAATCCTGCCTATTCCGCGATCACCGGGTTCGCGCCCGAGGAGGTCGTCGGCGCGCTGCCGGCGTTCCTCCAGGCGGGCGATCCCGACCCCGAGACGCCCCGCGTGCTGCTGACCACGGTGCAGCGGGCCATCGACAACGCCGGCCGCTGGACCGGCGAGCAGTGGAACAGGCGCAAGAGCGGCGTGCGCTATGCCGAGCACCTCTCCGTGGTTTCGATCCCCGGCGAGCGCGGCCAGTCGGGGCGCTATCTGGTGGTGTTCTCCGACGTCACCCAGCGGGTGCTCGACGAAGAGCGCATCCGCTACCAGGCCAGCTACGACCAGCTCACCGGCCTGCCCAACCGGGCACTCTTCATGGACCTGCTGACCCAGACGCTTTCCCAGGCGGAGCGCGGCGGCGAGATGGTCGGGCTGATGTTCGTCGACCTGGACGGCTTCAAGCTGGTCAACGACAGCATGGGCCACGACGCCGGCGACCAGATGCTCCAGGAGGTCGCGGCGCGGCTGAAGCGGTGCGTCCGCGCCTCGGACACGGTGGCGCGCCTGGGCGGTGACGAGTTCACGGTGCTGATGCCCAATCTGGGCGACTTCCGTCACGCGCCGGCGGTGGCGGAGCGCATCACCGAACGGCTGCAGGCGCCCTTCCTGCTGAACGGCAAGGAGGCCTTCGTCTCCGCCTCCATCGGCATCACCACCTTTCCGCACGATGCCGGCGACGCCGCAAGCCTGCTGAAGAACGCCGATGCGGCCATGTACCGCGCCAAGGAGCAGGGCAAGCAGACCTTTCAGTTCTTCACCCCGGAAATGAACGCCGAGATCGAGGAGCGGCTGACGCTCATCCACGGTCTCACCAAGGCCCTGGAACGACAGGAGTTCACCCTGTTCTACCAGCCCAAGGTCAGGCTGGCCGACGGCGGCCTGAGCGGAGTTGAGGCGCTGCTACGCTGGCGCCATCCAGAACTTGGACTGATCCCGTCGGCCAAGTTCATCCCGATCATCGAGGAAAGCGGCCTGATCAGCCCGATCAGCGAATGGGTGCTGGAGACCGCCTGCCGGCAGCACAAGGCCTGGCTGGAAGAGGGCTTCGACATCCGCGTGTCCGTCAACCTCTCGGTGCGCCAGCTCCGCCAGCCGGGCCTCGCCGGCACGCTGGCCGCCTTGCTCGACCGGGTGGGCATCGCGCCCTCGGGGCTGGAACTGGAAATCACCGAGACCATGCTCATGAAGGACACCGAGAACGCCCTTCAGACCCTGGCGGCGCTCGACGAGATGGGCATCGGCCTCGCCCTGGACGACTTCGGCACCGGCTATTCCTCCCTCGCCTACCTGAAGCGCTTCCCGCTGCAGACCATCAAGATCGACCGGTCGTTCGTCGCCGACGTCGCCAGTGATCCCGAGGACTACGAGATCGTGCGGACCATCATCTCCATGGGTCACTCGCTGCGGCGGCGGATCCTCGCCGAAGGGGTGGAGACGGCCGAACAGCTCGCCGTGCTGCGGGAGTTGCGCTGCGACGAGGTGCAGGGATATCTGCTCAGCCGGCCGCTTCCCGCCGATGCCCTCGGCCGGCGCCTGCGGGAACGCGGTCTGCTGCCGCCCGGCACGCTGCGCGCCGCCGCTGGCTGAGGGCGGAAGGACCGCCCCCGCGCACAGGGCGCGGGCGCGGCCTTCCAAGGCCGCTAGACGGAGGGCAGCGGCGCGTCAGAAGTAGTAGTTCACCCCCAACGTGAACTGGTGGCTCTGCGGGTCGACGTGCAGCGTATCGCCCGGTGCGACCGTGATGTCGTAGCCGCTGTAGTTGGAATAGGTGTAGTCGAGCCGGGCCGTCCAGTTGCCGCCCAGCGCCGTCTCGATGCCGCCGCCGACACGCCAGGCGTCACGGGTCGTGCCGTGGTCGAACAGGATGCTCGAGTCGCCCGAATCAGGCGTGTTGGTGAACCTGGTGCCGAAATGGGTCTGGCCCCAACCGCCGGAGCCGTAGAGCATGGTCCGGTCCGAGATCATGAAGCCGACGCGGCCCATGAGCGCCCAGCTCTCGCGGGAATTGAAGTCGACCTTGCTGTCACTGCTGCTGTTGGAGAGCGAGGTATCGCCGCTTGCGTCGCTGTAGCGGAAGCTGCCTTCAGCACCCAGGATCAGCGCATCGCCCAGCGGCACGTTGTAGCCCAGGACGGCGCCGCCGGCGATGCCGTCGCCACCCAGACCCGCAAGCCGGTTGCCTTCCGCGCCCTGGTCGATGTAGTCCGGCAGGTAGGGCTCGTTGTTGATGCCATAGCTGTCGTATCCCACCTCGCCGCCGATATAGAAGCCGCTGAACGGGTTTTCGCCGCGCGGTTGCGCAACGGCCACTCCGGCGGACGCCGCCGCGAGGCCTGTTGCAAGGCAGGTAGCGTAGAAGATGCGAGTCATCTGATACTCCTTCGTTTCCCGATACGGGTTCGGCGCCAACTCGCTGACAGCATTGGATGTTCCGAAATAATCGCAGAACGCGTGCGGAACGATTTCGGAACAATGGAAGGGCTTCGGAGTTCCCCGGGGTAAGAGCCGCTGCGGCGATACGAGGCCAGCCGGCGCTCTACCGGTTCGCGAACGGACAGGCCGCAGGCGGCATCCCAGCGAAGGAGAAAGACATGAAACTCTCGATGATCCATGCTGCGGCCCTCGCGGCCGCGACAGCCCTGGCAACGCCGGCGATGGCGGCCGGATGGGGCCAGCAGGACAACAGCTGGCAGCAGAACCAGGATTCCAGGCAGCAGCCCACGCCGCCGCAGATGCGCGCGATGCAGAACCAGGGCCAGCGCGCCGATCATCCGACGCCGCGTTCGCCGCAGGAGCAGGCGATGCACCGCGACGGCCAGTGGAACGACCACCAGACACCTCGCTCGCCACAGCAGCACGCCATGCGGCAGACCCGCGAGGGCCACCAGCAGGCGCGCAACGAATCGAGGCGGGTGCGCCGCGCCCTGCAGGCTGCAGGCATCGACCGCAACGTGAACATCCATTTCTCGGCGTATGACCGGAACGGCGACGGCGCCCTCAATCCCATGGAGTTCGCCCTCGCCCTGCGGGGCGGCGACCACGGTATGTCGTCGGGCCATCAGGGCCGCTACGGCCACCACCGGCACATGAACCCAAGAGCGGAGACGAACCTGCTCAACAGGACCGCATGGGTGTTCTCCAACGTCGATGAGAACCACGACCACAAGGTGACCCGCCGCGAGCTTCGGGACGCTTCGCTGATCTAGGCTCATCCGGCCTGTGCAGCAGGCCATGCCGACGAGACGGTTCCGCGCTATGATCCTTCCCGCCGCCCACGCACGGACGGCGTTGCGCAACAGGAGGGATCATGGGCGCGGAACCTGTCGTCGTATCACCGGCCGACTACGCGTCGCCGCTCGACGTGGTGGGGGAGCACATCACGGTGCTTGCGTCGAAGGAAGCCACCAGGGGATGGGAAGTATTTCTTCAGGAGGGCCCGGAGGGCAGCGGCCCGCCACCCCACAGTCACACATGGGACGAGTGCTTCTTCGTTCTCGGCGGCAGCGTGCAGTTCGGATACGGAGACCGCGCGCTGACCGCCGCGGCCGGCACGCTGGTGCATATCCCGGCGGGCACCACCCACTGGTTCCGGTTCGCGCCGGGCGGCGGTCGTATGCTGAGCGTCAGCGGCAATGGCAACGCTTCGGCGCTGTTCGCCGACATCGACCGGGAAATCCCGGCGGATGCTCCGGACATTCCGCGGCTGATCGCCATCGCCAGGCGTAACGGCCTGGAGATGGGCGCCTGAGAAGAGCGGCTCAGCGGGCCAGCCAGAAGGCGACGACCACCACGACCACGAGGGCGACGAGCCCGCCGATGAACATGATGCGCTGCTGGCGCGTCTTCAGGATGATCTCGCCCTGACGGGCGTCGTCGCCGCGCACGACTCGGGCGTAGGCGGCAGGACTGAGGGCGGGATCCGGCTCTGCCGTCGGATGATCCTCGGTGCCGCTCGAGGTCCCGGCCGCTTCCTCGGCCGCCCCTCCGCCTGCGGCGTCCTCCTGCTCGGAGAAGTGCTCGCTCCGGTCGATGCCGGCCGGGCCGTCATGGTCTTGGCGATCATAGGTCACGAATTGCCTCCATGGGGTTGACGGGGCCTACCTCGCCAACTCCGGGCCGGACCGCATGTTCCTGCAGACGCCGGAAGACAACGGCATTGCGCCCCCGGCGGCGGACGGGGAAGATCGGCGGCCACACTACAGCGAGGGACGCCATGGACCGGAAAGACCTGGGAGAACAGAGCGACGCCAGCGCCATCGACGCGCTGATCGGGGTCGCGGGCCTGAAGCTGGTGGACGTCGGCTGCGGCGCCGGCAAGCTGTCGCGGGAGCTGGCGGCGCGCGGCGCGACGGTGCTGGGCGTCGAGCCCGACCCGGTGCAGGCGGAGAAGAACCGCCGGGCCGAACCGGTGGCCGGCCTGACCTTCGCCGAGGCCGGCGCGGAGGCGCTGCCGGTAGCCGACGCCAGCGTCGACGGCGTGATCTTCTGCCGCTCGCTGCACCACGTGCCGGAGCGCCACATGGCGGCGGCCCTGCGCGAGGCGGCGCGGGTGCTCAGGCCCGGCGGCTTCCTCTGGGTGGTGGAGCCGGCGATGGACGGCAGCTACTTCCCGGTGATGCGGCCGTTCCACGACGAGACGGCGGTGCGCACCGCCGCCCAGGCGGCGCTGCGCGACACCGCCGCGCCACTGTTCCGCTCGCTCGACGCCTATCGCTGGCTGATCCATCCCCGCTTCAGGGACTTCGGCGAGATGGTGGCCCTGGTGACCGGCATGACGTTCAACGACATCGACCGCGCCGACGTGGAAACCGCCGAGGTCCGCGACCTCTTCGAAAAGGGTCGCGATCCCGCCGGCGGCTATACGTTCGAGCAGCCGATGCTGGCCAATCTCTACCGGGAACCCGTGGCGGCGTAGCCGTACGCGGCCGGGGTCGGATCAGCGGGGCGCCAGGCCGCGCTTGGCACGCTCGGCGTTCATCCGCTCCTTGTCGCCGCTCTTGCGTTCGCCGAGGTCCTTCTCCTCGATGGTGCCTTCCATGTGCCGGCGGGCGAGGCCGCCATTGTACATGATGCGCTTCTCGGGCGTGATCGCCAGGATCACCCGCAGCGGCGAATCGAGCAGGTTGTAGAAGAACTCCTCGCCTTCCTTGCTGTTCGGGTTGAGCTTCTTCGACAGCGCCCGGTAGAACCACTCCTTGGTGGTGTCGTCGTCGAAGAACTCGCCCCTGCCCTTGAAGGTGATGGCGCCGGTCGGCAGGTCGTCGGACGCGCCCTTGGGGTAGCCGCCGCTGCTGACGTTGACCGACACCCGGTTGTCGCGGCGGATCGCCGCCGCCCGGTGACGGTGCTCGGCGAAGGTGAGCCAGATCTTGCCGTCCTTGTAGACGAAGGCGTGGGTCACGCCCACGGGCCAGCCGTCCTTGGTGGCCCACATCAGCACGCACTCGTTGGAGTTGGACATGAGCTTCTCCACCTCGTCCTCCGTGAACGGATAGATCGAGACGATTTCATGATCGTGAGTCTGCGCCATCAATACCTCCCCTGACTGGCGAATCCGGAATCTCCGCCGGCCACTGTCGCGCAAGCCGCGGCAAATAACAATCATCAACGCCGAACTTTTCGCACCATCCGCCCCGCCGCGCCGACGGCGGCGAAGCGGGTGGTCCCGACGGCTCAATCCATGCGCAAGCCGCCGTCCACGTTGAGGGTCTGGCCGGTGATGTAGGAGGCTTCCGGGCTGAGCAGGAAGGCGACCGCCGCAGCCTGCTCGGACGGACGGCCCTGGCGGTCCATGGGGATGACCGTACGCACGCCCTGCTTCACGTCCTTGAACTCGCGCTGCATCAGTTCGGCGGTGCGCTTGAAGGTGCTGTCCATCATGTCCGTGTCGGTGGAGCCGGGGCAGATGCAGTTGACCCGGATGCCCTGCTTGGCCAGTTCCACGGCCATCTGCTGGGTGAGGCCGATCACCGCGAACTTGGAGGCGCAATAGGCGCCGTAGAGCGGCAGGCCGACCCGGCCGGCCATGGACGAGATGTTGACGATGGCGCCGCCCTGGGGGTTCTTCAGCATGGCCTTGGCGCCCAGCTTGGAGACCAGGTAGACGCCGTTGAGGTTGACGTCGATGGTGCTGTACCAGAGGTCGTCGTCCATATCGACGACGGAGGCCGCGCCCGCGTCGCTGGGCACGCCGGCATTGTTCACCACGCCGAACAGCGGGCCGAGCTCCCCTTCCGTGGTGGCGATCAGGTTTTCCACCTGGTCGCGCTTGGTGACGTCGCACGGGATGGCGACGGCGCGGCGGCCGAGGGCGCGGATCTCCTCGGCGACGCTCTCGGCGCCCTTCCAGCCTTCCGCCTTCTCGTGCTCCGGAAAGCTCGACGGGTCGCGCGGATAGGCCGAGACGGCCACGTCGGCGCCGTCGGCGGCGAGCTTGAGGGCAATCGCCCGGCCCAGGCCGCGCTTGCGGCCGGCGCCGGTGACGATGATCACTTTTCCGCTCAGGTCTCCCATGGCTGCGTCTCCCTTAACCGCGGCTGGCCAGCATGGCCTTGAAGGTGGTGTCCATCTCGTCGAGCACCGGCCCGCAGACCGGATGCCGGCTCATGTTCACCCAGTAGGCGTCGAGCTTGGGCAGGTCGCGCAACGGCTCGTGGTCGCCGAAATGGGACATGACGTAATGGACGAAGAACAGGATCGGCGGCACCGCGCAATCCGCCATGGTCATGGCGCCGCCGACCGCGAACTCCTCGCCCTCCATGAAGCCGTCGAGCCATCCGAGGCCGGCCCTCAGCGCCGCCACGCCCGCCTCGGCCGCCGCCTTGTCGCGGGTCGCCGGGTTGAGCTGGGGAAACAGCGGGAACATGGCGCCCATCACGTAGAGGTCGGCCACCCGGTTCACCAGGCGGCTTCGGGCGCGGGCCGCCGGGTCGGCCGGACGCAGCGCCGGCTCGGGCCGGGTGTCCTCGAGATATTCGCAGATCACCTCGGATTCCGGCAGGATCAGGTCGCCGTCGACCAGCGTCGGCACCTTGCCGATGGGATTGATCTTCAGATAGTCGGGCGACTTGGGCAGGCCGCCGGGCGGCAGTTCCTGCTGATAGTCCAGGCCCTTGAACGCGAGCAAGGTTCTCACCCGCGCCACGAAGGGCGAAAACGATGCGCCGTACAGCTTCATGCATGTTCCCCGTTCTGTGCTGACCCGAACTTAGAGGGTTTGCGGTGCCGGGGAAACGGAAAGAGCGGCCTAGAAGCAGCGGCAGGGCTTCAGGCCGCGACCTCCAAAGGGGCGAGGTTCTCCACGAACTGGCGGGTGCAGGCCTCCCAGCTGAACTGCCGGGCGAAGTCCTGGCAGGCTTCCGGGTCGAGGCGCAGCGCGCCGGCGATGGCGGCGGCCAGGTCGTCCGACAGGCAGCCCACTGCCTGCGGCCCCTGCTGGTCGTCGCGGCACGCCCGCTCGCCCAGCACGTCCAGCGGGCCGGGCACCGGATAGGCGGCCACCGGCACGCCGCAGGCCAGCGCCTCCAGGATCACCAGGCCGAAGGTATCGGTCTTGCTGGGGAACACGAACACGTCGCTCTGGGCGTAGTAGCGGGCCAGTTCCTCGCCCCGCTTGACGCCGGTGAACACCACCTCGGGATATTCCTCGCGCAAATCGTCGAGCTGCGGCCCGTCGCCCACCACCACCTTGGTGCCCGGAAGGTCGAGGCTGAGAAAGGCCTCCAGGTTCTTCTCCACCGCCACGCGGCCCACATAGGTGTAGATCGGCCGCAGCATGCCCAGATCGGTCTTCTGCTGCGGCTGGAAGACGCTGGTGTCGACGCCGCGGGAGAACAGGGCGGTGCGCCCGAACCCGCGCCCCTCCAGTTCCTTGCGCAGGGATTCGGTGGCCGCCATCACGCGCAGCGCCGGGCTGTGGAACCGCCGCAGCATGGCGTAGCTCCACGACAGCGGCACGTGGAAGCGGGCGGCGACGTATTCGGCGAAGCGGGTGTGGAAGGCGGTGGTGAACGACAGGTCGGACTTCAGGCAGACCCGGCGCGCCGCCCATCCCAGCGGCCCTTCGGTGGCGATATGGATCGCATCGGGCTGGAACGCCGCCAGCATATTGTGCACCCGGCGGCGCGGCAGCACCGCGAGCCGGATCTCCGGATAGGTCGGCATCGGCACGGTGCGGAACAGATCCGGCGTGATCATCAGCACCTCGTGCCCCATCTTCAGGAGCTCGCTGCGCGTGGTGTCGAGCGTGCGGACCACGCCGTTGACCTGCGGATACCAGGCATCGCTGACGATGGCGATCTTCATGCTAGGGCCCTGTCGATTGGTTGGAAGGGAAACGCGCGCGCCCACCTCTCGCGGCGCCATCAGGCGGGAACGCTGCCGGACGAGGCCGGCGCGGTCTTGCCGGCCAGTTCGTACTGCCCGGCGACATCGAGCCAGCGCAGCACCTCGAGCCGCCCGTCGGGATGCTCGACCAGCGCCGTGCAGCTTTCCACCCAGTCGCCGTCGTTGCAGTAGAGCACGCCGTTCATCTGGCGCATCTCGGCGTGGTGGATGTGGCCGCAGATCACGCCGTCGAGCCCGCGTTCGGCGCATTCCTGCGCCACCGCGCCCTCGAAGCGGCTGATGAACTCCACGGCGTTCTTCACCTTGAACTTGAGGTAGGCGGAGAGCGACCAGTAGGAGTAGCCGAGGCGCCGGCGCACCGCGTTGAACAGCCGGTTCAGGGTGAGCGCCACGTGGTAGGCGTAGTCGCCCAGGAACGCCAGCCACCGCGCATGTTTCACCACGGCGTCGAAGGCATCGCCGTGGAAGACCAGGAACCGGCGCCCGTCGGCGGTTTCGTGGATCACCTCATTGGTGACCAGCACGCCGCCGAAGAAATGCCCCGCGAAGTCGCGCAGGCCCTCGTCGTGGTTGCCGGTGACGTAGATCACCTCGGTGCCCTTGCGGGCCTTGCGCAGCACCTTCTGCACCACGTCGTTGTGGGTCTGCGGCCAGTACCAGCTCTTCTTCAGCCGCCAGCCGTCGATGATGTCGCCAACCAGGTAGAGGGTGTCGCATTCGGAGTATTTCAGGAAGTCGAGCAGGTACTCGGCCTGGCACCCCCTGGTGCCGAGATGGATGTCGGAAATCCACACGGTGCGGTAGCGCAGCCCGCCCTCGTCCAGCACGGGTTTCACCGCCTCTTCCTTCGCACCCTTGGAGCGCGACGCACCCGGGACTCCGGTACCGGGCGCCCGGCCTCGCCAGTCCTCGGCCAAGACCTGACGCCTGGAAGTTTGTGCCTGTCGGATCATCAAACTCGGAATCTTTCTTGCTATGATCCCGCATGTCACTACATCTTGTGGCTCCTAAAATACGTCTCACCAGTTACAGATTTATGTCCGATCCGCACACCGAGCGTGCCGCCCGCCGCTTTCTGGTCGTCGTCAACCCGATCGCGGGACGACGCCGCCAGAAATTCCTGCGCCATACCCTGGAAAAGCTGCGCCACGCCGGCATTTCACTTCAGGTCGTCGAGACCGAAGCGGCCGGTGACGCCGAACGGATCGCTCGTGATGCGGCGCACGGAGAGTCGCCGCCCGACGCACTCGTCGCCGCCGGCGGGGACGGCACCATCAACGAGATGGTCAACGGCATTGCCGGCAGCCCGCTGCCGCTGGGCATCATCCCCATGGGCACCGCCAACGTGCTGGCCAACGAACTGGGGATCGGGCGGTGGTCCGGCCCGGTTTCGGCGGTGCTGATCGGCGGCGCCGTCCAGCCCGTCCACCTCGGGGACATCGACGGGCGGCGGTTCCTGATGATGGCGGGGATCGGCTACGACGCGCGGACCGTCGCCCGCGTCGACAAGGAGATAAAATACCGCTGGGGCAAACTGGCCTACGGCGTGGCCGGCCTGATGGAGTGGCTCGACGGCCCGCGGGAGAGCTTCCACGCCGTGGTCGACGGCAGGTCCTACGAGGCGGCCTGGGTGATCGTGTCGAAGAGCCGCTGCTATGCCGGCAGCTACGTGATCGCGCCCCGCGCCAGCCTGGCGGCGCCGTCGCTGCAGGTCTGCCTGATGCCCGGCCGCTCGCGCTGTGCGCTGGCCCGCTACCTGATGGCGATCGGGCGCAGCCGGCTCGACCGGGAGAAGGACGTGCACATCATCGAGGCGCGGGAAATCCTCATCCCCGACGCGCCCCACGCCCAGGTGGAGATCGACGGCGACTTCCACGGCGAGGGGCCGGTGCGCATCTCCCTGGCGGACGAAACCCTGAACCTGATCCAGCCCGCCTGAGGGCTCAGCCTTCCGGCGTGGTGAGCGACACGCCCAGCAGCGCGCGGCGCTTGAGCCACGGGCTCGGCCGGTAGCGCGGGTCGCCGTAGAATTCGTACATCGCCTCCAGGATGTCGAGCACGGTGCGGGCGCCGAGCGCGTCGCCAAACTCCAGCGGCCCCTTGGGATAGCCCAGGCCCAGGCGCACGGCGGCGTTGATGTCGTCGGGCGTGGCGATCCGCTGCTGGGCGATCTCGCAGCCGACGTTGACGATGCAGGCAATCACCCGCTGGGCGATGAAGCCGGGGCTGTCGTGGATCACCGAGACCGCCTCGGCGGCCTTGGCGAACAGCCCGTGGGCGGCGTCGCGCATCTCCGGCGCGGTCACCGGCGTGGTCATCAGGGTGCGGTGGGTGGCGAGGCCGAACAGCGGATCGACGGCCACCGTGCTCGCCGGATCGACGCCCAGTTCCAGCGCTGTGGTGGTGGCGTCCTTGCCGACCGGCGAAACGATGTTGAGCGCACCGCCGTCCGGCGTCTCGACCAGCTTCACGCCGTTGGCCTTGGCGAGGTCGGCGACGATCTGCTGCACTTCTGCGCTGGCCTTGGAGACCCAAACCGCCTCGGGAAGCGCCGCGGGCGCCGGCGTGCGGGGGAAGGTATTCCGCCTGCCGTCCTGGTAGGTGTAGAAGCCGCGGCCGGTCTTGCGGCCGTAGAGGCCGCCGGCGACCCGCTGGGGCGCCAGCGGGTTCGGCACGTAGCGCGGCTCGTTGAAGAACTGCTGCCAGATGCTGACCATCACCGGGAACGAGACGTCGAGGCCGGTCAGGTCGAGCAGTTCGAAGCAGCCCATGCGGAAGCCGCAGGCATCGCGCAGCACGTCGTCGATCACCGGGTACTCGGCGACGCCTTCCGACAGGATGCGGAAACCTTCCGTGTAGTAGGCGCGGCCGGCGTGGTTGACCAGAAAGCCGGGCGTGTCCTTGGCGCCGACCGGGCGGTGGCCCATGGCGTGCGCCAGGGCGTTGAGCCGGTCGACCACCCAGTCCTCGGTCATCAGCGCCTTGACCACCTCGACCACCTTCATCAGCGGCACCGGGTTGAAGAAGTGGTAGCCGGCGACCCGTCCCGGACGCTGGCAGGCGGCGGCGATGGCGGTGACGCTGAGCGACGAGGTGTTGGTCGACAGGATGCAGTCCTCGCCGACCACTGCCTCCAGATCCGCGAAGACCTTCTTCTTCACGTCCAGGTTCTCGAGGATCGCCTCGACCACCACGGTGCAGTCGGAGAAGCCGTCCAGCCCGTCGACCAGCGTCAGGTTGGCCTTGGCCGCCTCGGCGTCGGCCTTCTCCATCTGCCCCTTCTCGGCGGCGCGGTCGATCATCTTGCCGATGAAGCCCTTGGCCTCCTCCATGGCGGCCGTGTTCATGTCGAACAGGCGCACCGGACATCCCGCCTGGAGCGCGATCTGCACGATGCCCCGGCCCATGGCGCCGGCGCCCAGCACGCCGACGATTTCGTTCTGCTTGCTCACGTGCTTCCCCGCTTGGTGAATTTCAGGTTGCGCGGTTCATAGCACAGCCAAATCCGCGCCACCAAGCACCGAGGCTGCGGATTCGCGGGCCGCTCTCGGCTATGCTGTGCCGGGAAACAGGGAGAGTGCCATGAGCTTCGCAAAGGGCGGCCTGGTGGAAACCGACTGGCTCGCCGGCCATCTGGACGACCCGGACCTGCGCGTCTTCGACTGCACCGTGTTCCTGACGCCCGACGGCGACGGCGGCGTGCGGATCGAGAGCGGCCGCGCCCACTGGGCGAAGTCGCACATCCCGGGTGCCGGGTTCCTGGACCTGGTGAGCGACCTGTCGGACACGTCCGGGTCGCTGCGCTTCATGATGCCTTCCGCGGCGCAGTTCGAGCGCGCCGTCGGCGCCGCCGGCCTAGGCGACGGCAGCCGGGTGGTGCTCTACTGCGCCGGGCTGCCGGTGTGGGCGACCCGCGTCTGGTGGATGCTGCGCGCCTTCGGCTTCGACGACGCGGCGGTGCTGAACGGCGGCTGGGCCGCCTGGAAGGCGGAAGGCCGGCCCGTCTCCGACGCGCAGGCGGCCTACCCGCCGGCGCGCTTCACCGCCCGCCCCCGCGACGGCCTGTTCGCCGACAAGCAGGCGGTGAAGGAGGCGGTCGGCGACGGCCGCACCTGCATCGTCAACGGCCTCTCCCGGGACATCCACGAGGGCAGGGCCGCCGCGGGCCCGCGCCGCGGCCGGATCGCCGGCAGCGTCAACCTGCCGGTCACGGAGATGGTCGACGAGTCCATGCGCCTGCTCGACGACGAGACGCTTCGGGCGCGCTTCGAGACCATCGGCGCCGGCGGCGAGCGTCCGGTGGTCACCTATTGCGGCGGCGGCATCGCCGCGACGCTGACCGCCTTCGCCCTCGCCCGGCTTGGCTACGAGGACGTCGCGGTCTACGACGGCTCGCTGTCCGAATGGTCGGCCGACCCCGATACGCCCATGGAGACCGGACCGCAGCCCTGAAGGAACCGAACGGCCGGACCTATTCAGACAGTAATGTTGACCTATTTATAGGCCGGGAGGGGCATTCGCGCGCCCGCTCGCAATTCACGCATCCGTTACGCCACGGGTGCTACGCTTTATGACGCGCCGGATCGGCCGGTCGCCGGAGCCGGCCATATTGGACGCCTGATACCGACCATGGAGTGGATCAACCACGTCATCCTGCTGTCCTCGGGGCTGATCGTCCTCAGCATCCTGGTCGGGCTGGTGTCGGCGCGCTTCGGCGCGCCGCTGCTGCTGGTGTTCCTGGGGCTCGGCATGCTGGCCGGCGAGGACGGGCCGGGCGGCATCATCTTCGACAACTTCCACGTCGCCTACGGCGTCGGCAGCCTGGCGCTCGCCATCATCCTGTTCGACGGCGGCCTGCGCACCGAGCGCAAGGACTTCCGCGCGGCGCTGGCGC
The DNA here is from genome assembly GCA_016124315.1 of Alphaproteobacteria bacterium. GTDB lineage: Bacteria > Pseudomonadota > Alphaproteobacteria > SMXS01 > SMXS01 > RI-34. The sequence goes on along the minus strand of WGNW01000091.1, from coordinate 40,372 downwards.
CGTCGTCCACCCTCGCCACCCTGGGCGTGGCGGTGACGGCGGGAATCACCGGCGTGGCCGCCAAGTGGTTCATGGGCATCGGCTGGATCGAGGGCCTGCTGGTGGGCTCCATCGTCGCCTCCACCGACGCCGCGGCGGTGTTCTTCCTGCTCAACGTCCGCGGCGTGCGCCTGCGCGACCGGCTGCGCGCCACCCTCGAGGTGGAGGCCGGCCTCAACGACCCCATGGCCGTGTTCCTGACCCTGACCTTCCTCACCCTGCTGCAGATCAACGCCGGCAGTTCCATGGGCACGGCCCTGCAGACGCTGCTGACCGAAGCGTTCGTGCAGCTGCTGGGCGGCGTGGTGCTGGGCGTGGCCGGTGGCGCGGCGCTGCTGGCGCTGGTCAACCGGCTCAACCTGTCGGCCGGCCTCTACCCGGTTCTGGCGGTGGCCGGCGGGCTGTTCGTGTTCGCCGCCGCCCAGACCGTGGGCGCCAGCGGCTTCCTCGCCGTCTACCTGGCGGGCTACGTGTTCGGCCGGCGGCGGCACCGGGCGACCCACCTGATCAACCGGTTCACCGACGGCATGGCGTGGCTCAGCCAGATCGCCATGTTCCTGATCCTCGGCCTGCTGATCACACCCTCCAAGCTGGTGCCGACGCTGGCCGCCTCGGTCGGCATCGCCGCCGTGCTGATCTTCCTGGCGCGGCCCGTCGCCGGCTTCCTCTGCCTGGCGCCGTTCCGCTACAGCCCGCGCGAGATCGGTTTCGTCTCATGGGTGGGGCTGCGCGGCGCGGTGCCCATCTATCTGGGCACCATCCCGGTGCTGGCCGGCATCCCCGGCGCCGAGACCTGGTTCGGCGTGGTCTACATGGTGGTGATCACCTCGCTCATCGTGCAGGGCTGGACCATCGGCGTTTCCGGACGCTGGCTCGCCGTGGTGCTGCCGCCCAGGCCGGACGCGCCGCCGCGGGTGGACATCGACCTGCCCCACGACATCGGCCGCGGCATGCTCGCCTACACGGTGCAGCCCTTCAGCCTGGCCATGCGGCGCAGCCTCGCCCGCCTGCCGCTGCCGGAAGACGTCGACATCGTCTCCATCGTCCGCGACGGGACGATCCGCAACCCGGGCGAGATGGACCTGCTGGCGCCGGGCGACGACGTGCTGCTGCTCAGCCCGCCCGACCACCTGGCGCTGCTCGACCGCATCTTCGGCTCCAAGTCAGGGGTGCGGGACACCGCCGTCGAGCTGCTGGGCGAGTTCGCTTTCGCGGGCGACACGCCGGTGGGCGCCGTGGCCGACATCTACGGCGTGAGCCTGCCGCGCAACCAGCGCGACGTGCCGGTGGGCCGCTTCATGGAAAGCCACCTGTTCCGCGCCCCGATGGCCGGGCGCCGGCTGCGGCTGGGCGCCATCGAGCTGATCGTCGCCGAGACCCGGAAGGGCGAGGTAAGCCGGGTCGCCATCGACCTGGAGCCCATGGAGGGCTCGCTGCGCCGCATCGACCCGCTGCTGATCTGGGCCCGCTCGGCGATCTGGCAGCCGCTGGCCCGCCGGCTGCCGAAGATCCCCAAGCCGGTCTGGTGGCGCCGTTAGAACGCGTCCACCGCTACAGCTTGGCGACGCCGTCGATCTCGACGATCAGGTCGCGGTGAGCCAGTTCGCGCACGCCGATGGCGGTCCAGGTGGGATAGGGGTCGCTGATGTAGCGGTCCTTCACCTCGGCGAACAGGGCGACGCTGTGCTGCAGCTCGATGTGATAGCTGCGCATGTCGATCAGGTTGTCGAAGGTGGCGCCCACCTCGGCCAGGATCGCCTTCATGTTCTCGAAGCAGAGCACGAACTGCTCCTCCTGGTTCCGCGGTATCTGCCCTTCGGGCATGATGCCGATGGCCCCCGACATGTAGAGCGTGTCGCCCACCAGCAGGCCCGGCGAATAGTGCCAGTTGTCGTGCAGGCTCTTCAGCCGATCGGGTACGATCATCTTCTTCTGCATGGTTCGCTCCTCAGGTTTCGGTCTTCTTCCCCGCCAGATAGTTGAATGCCTCCAGCGGCAAGGGCAGCACCAACGTGCTGGTCTTCTCGCCGACCATCTCGTGCAGCGCCGACAGGTAGCGCAGCTGCATGCCCGATTCCGCCGTGCCCAGCATCCGCGCCGCCTCCACGAGCTTTTCAGCCGCCTGCACCTCGCCCTCGGCGTTGATGACCTTGGCGCGGCGCAGCCGCTCGGCCTCGGCCTGCTTGGCGATGGCGCGGATCATGGACTCGTTGATGTCCACCTGCTTGATCTCCACGTTGCCCACCTTGATGCCCCAGGTGAAGGTCTGGGAATCGAGGATTTCCTGGATGTCCTTGTTGAGCCGGTCGCGGTCCGACAGCATCTCGTCGAGATCGTGCTTGCCGAGTACCGAGCGCAGGGTGGTCTGGGCGAGCTGGCTGGTGGCCAGCAGGTACGCCTCCACCTGCAGGATCGCCTTCTCCGGCTCGACCACGCGGAAATACACCACCGCGTTCACCGCCACCGACACGTTGTCCTGGGAGATCACCTCCTGGGTCGGCACGTCGAGCACCACGGTGCGCAGGTCCACCCGGCGCATCGTCTGGATGAACGGAATCATGATGATCAGGCCCGGCCCCTTCACCCCGGTGAAGCGGCCCAGGGTGAACATAACGGCGCGCTCGTATTCCTGGAGAATCTTGATCGACGCGAACAGCACGATGACGAACAGCACCAGCAGCATGCCGAGAACGCCCAGATCAGCCATGACTTCCTCCTTGCTCGGCGGGCGCGACGGACACGGTCAGCCCGTCCCGCCCGGTGACGACGACCTGCTGGCCCGGCGACAGGCTGTCCGGCCCCACCGCTCCCCAGCGTTCGCCCTGATAGAGTACGGCGCCGGCCCCGTCGGCCCATTCCAGCACCTTGGCCGGCCTCCCGGCCGCCGCCTCCTCGCCGGCGGCAGGCGGCCGCCGCTGGGCGCGGACCACGAAGGTCAGCAGCAGCACCATCAGCGCCCCCAATCCTACGGTCATCCCGATGATCAGCGGCATGGAGACGCTGAACTCCGGCGACTGGGTGTCGATCAGCAGCATGGCGCCGATGACGAAAGCCGCACCGCCGCCCAGCCCGAGGGCGCCGAAGGACGGCACGAACGCCTCGGCGACGATCAGCAGCAGGCCGAGCAGCACCAGGCCGACCCCGGCGAAACTGACCGGCAGCACGTTGAGCGCGTAGAGCCCCAGCAGCAGCGAGATGCCGCCCAGGGTGCCCGGCAGGTAGGTCCCCGGCGTGTAGAACTCCAGCAGCAGGCCGTAGACGCCGACCATCATCAGCAGCAACGCGACGTTGGGGTCGGTGATCACCGACAGCAGCCGGATGCGCCAGTCGGGCCGGATCTTCACTACGGCCGCGCCGGCCAGCCGCAGGGTGCGCTTGCTGCCGTCAGCCATGGTGACGGTGCGGCCGTCCAGCGCGGCGAGCAGCGACGGCACGTCGTCGGCCATCAGGTCGATCACCTTCATCTCCAGCGCCTTGCTGGCGGGCAGGCTGGCGGCCTCGCGCACCGCCTTCACCGCCCACTCGGCGTTGCGCCCCCTGAGTTCGGCGAGGCTGGCGATGTAGGCGGCGGAATCGTTGATCGCCTTGGCGGTATGGGCGTCGCCGCCCGCCTCGGCGCCGTTGTCCTTCCCGTCGCCCTGGCCGCCGGAACCGGGCAGCTTGGTGGGCGGGCCCTGCAGCTGGATCGGCGTGGCGGCACCCAGATTGGTGCCGGGCGCCATGGCCGCCACGTGGCTCGCATAGAGGATGTAGGTACCGGCGCTGGCCGCCCGGGCGCCGGACGGCGCGACGAAGGCGGCGACCGGCACGGGCGAGGCCAGGATGGCACGGATGATGTCGCGCATCGCGGTCTCGAGGCCGCCGGGGGTGTCCATCCGCAGCACGACCAGCGCCGCCGAACGCTCGGCGGCTTCATGCAGTCCCATTTCCACATATTCGGCCGTCGCCGGGCCGATGGCGCCTTCCACGGGCACCACGAGCACCCGTCCTCCCCCGCTCCCCCCGGCGCTGGCCGGAACGGCTGTCGCCAGCACCAGCAGTAGCACGGCAACGAGGGGACGGAAGGACGGCATGTCCGCGGCCCCTCCCGCCCCTAGTGGCCGCCGGTGACCGGCAGCATCTGCCCCGTCACCCAGCCCGAGGCCGGTGAGCAGAGATAGACGACGGCGGCGGCGATGTCCTGCGGCGTGCCGAACGTGCCCATGGGAATGGCCAGTTGCCTGGCCAGGGCAGGCAGCCCCGCCTGGTCGACGCCCAGCGCCGACATCATCACCTCGGTGGGGATGTAGCCGGGCATGATGCCGTTGACCCGGATGCGCGGCGCCAACTCGCGGGCGAAGGTCTCGGTCAGGCTGTTCACCGCCGCCTTGGCCGCGCCGTAATGGCCGCTGCCCGGGATCGGGCCGCGGGCGACCAGGGACGAGATGTTGACGATCGAACCGCCCTCCTCCATCCGCTTGACCGCCGCCACCGTGGCCGCCCAGACGGCGGTGATGTTCAGGTCGACGCATTCCTGCCAGTCCTTCGGCGAAAGGTCGACCAGCGGGCCCATGGCTTTCGAGCCGCCGGCGTTGTTCACCCAGATGGTCAGCTTGCCGAACCTGTCGACCGCCGCCTGGGCCAGCGCCTCGAGCTGCTGGGAGTTGGTGACGTCCGTCGGCACCGCCAGCGCCTGGCCGCCCTTCGACTCGATGTCGGCGGCCACGCGCGCCACTTCGTCCGCGCGCCGGGCGGCCACCACCACGGCCGCGCCCGCCTCCGACAGCGCGTGGGCGATGCCTTCGCCCAAGCCGCGGCCACCGCCCGTCACGACGGCGACCTGTCCGTCGAGACGGTACTGATCGAGAACTCCCATGCGTTTCTCCCGTTTACCCCTATGGCGAGCTTAGCATATCGCCGGCATGGGGCATGTGAAAACGGCCACGCCGGCGCGCCGGGCCGCCGGCCCCGTCTCTCGCGGGGGACCAGAGGGACCAACAAGGAGCGACATCATGCTGTCTAGGACACTCGCATTGATACCCGCGGCGGCCCTCGCCCTGGCCGCGTTCGGCGCCGCCGCCGATCCTGCCTCGGAGGTGCCCGAGGGCAAGCCGCCCATCGACACTCCCGCGACGCAGGAAGGCGCCGCCGGCAATCAGGCCGAGCCGACCCACGGAACCGTCCACATCGGCTTCACCCCCGCCATGAAGGACACCATCCGCAAGTTCTACCGCGGCAAGGCCTGCCCGCCGGGCACGGAAAAGCCGATGGCGGGATGCGTCCTGCGCACCCGGGAAGGCACCACGCCGCCCTACGCGCTGGGCAAGTCGTTGCCGGGGGGGCTGGACCTCCAGCCGCTGCCGCCCATGCTGCTGAAGCACCTGACCGCGCCGGAGGGCTACACCTTCGGCCTGGTCGACGGCGACGTCCTGCTGCTGGACGCGGAAGACCACCGGGTGACCGACGCCTACGCGGCCATCGACCCCAAGGCGCCCTGAGCGCATCACTAAGCGGATGATTTCGGCGCGTCGGAGGTCGGCCAGAGGGCGCGGACCGCGTCTTCGACCGAAAGGAAGACGCGGTCGGCGCCGATCGTCTCGATCAGGCCGGTGCGTGTCGCCGCGCTCCGGGCCGGGCCGCTTTCGAGACGCGCCAGCGCAACCGCGACACCCTGCTTTTTCAGTAGCGCGATCTCGTCCTGCAACAGCTGCGATCCGGTGAAGTCGATCCCGACGACCGCGCTTGCGTCCAGGACCAGAAGCCGGGGCCGCTTGCGGACGACCTTCTCCTCCACCTGCTTCAGAATGTAGCGTGCGTTCATGAAGTAGATCGGCGCCCCGAGGGCCAGCACCAGCACGCCCGGCTCGTACTCGGCCCGTGCGCCCGGCGGATGCCACCACCAGATCGTGGTACCGGGCACCCGGCCCAGCTCCGTGCACGGGGGGCGGACGATGCCGTAGATCGCGTGCAGCAGCGACATCACCACCGCCAGCCCGACTCCGACGACGATCGGCAACGTGATGACGAGCACCGCGGCCATGCCCGCCAGCGCCAGTTCGGCCGGACTGCGACGGCGGATGAGCAGGATGAGCCTCGGCCGGATCAGTCGGATGCCGATCGCCAACAGCACGCCGTTCAGCCCGGCGCGCGGGATATGGACGAAGGTGTCGGCGGCCAGCAGCGCCACGCCCAGCGTCAGCATGACAGCCACCAGGCCCGACCACTGGCTGCGCGCGCCCGCCTCCTCGGCAATGGCGGTGCGCGGCGGGCTGGCATCGACGGCAAAACTGCCCAGAAGACCCGCCAGCACGCTGCCCGCTCCGACCGCGGCGAAGTCGCGATCGGGATTGGCCGGCAGCAACTGGCCCTGGCGTGTGCTTTGCAGGACCGCCGCCGTCTGCATCATGGTGACCAGCGCCACGATCAGCGCGAGCGGAATCAGCACCGCCATGTCCTGCCAGTCCGGCAGTGCGTGCCACAGCGCCGCCGGTCCTTCCGGCCGCAGGTTGAAGCTTAGCGGATCGAGCATGGGCACCGTGTAGCCGGCGCGCCCCAACGCCCACGTCGCCAGCACGCTGAAGCCGATGGCGATCAGCGGCCCGGGGAGCCGCGGCTTCCAGCATTCCAGCCCGAGAGAAATGCCGGCGACACCGAGGCCGAGTGCAAGCGTCGCGGGCTGTACCTGACCAAGCGCGCCGGCGATGATCGCCACCTGCTCCGGCAGGCTTCCCGATGCCGGGCCGATGCCGAGAATGGGAGGAAGCGCGCCGAGGATGACATGTGCCGCAATGCCCACCATGAAGCCGGCGGTGACCGGAATCGACAGCAGGTCCGCGATCCAGCCGAGCCGCAGCGCGCCGGACAGGATCAGCACCAAACCGGTCATCATCGCGAAGAGGCTTGCGAGCACGGCGTAGTCGGTGCTGCCGAGGGCGGCGATGGTGGCCAGTCCGGCCGCCATGATCGGGGCGATGGTCGAATCCGCTCCGACGGAGAGCGACCGATGCGTGCCGAGGGCCGCGAAGGCCAGCGTGCCCGCGGCGAAGGCGACAAGCCCGGCCGCGGGTGGGAGCCCCATCAGCCGCGCCGTCGCCATCTGTTCGGGCAGCGCGATGGCGACGAGGGCGAGGCCGGCCATGACATCGGCCGGCATCCGCGCGGCGCTGACGCCCCCCAGGGCGGCGAACAGGCGGATGCGGCTAGCCATCGCAGCCCGTCGACCTCGCCCGTGCAATAGATGTCATCGCGTCCCCCGGCTCGTTCCGCAGGCAACCGCCGCGATCCTCTGCCGACGGGACCAGCCTGATCCCCGGGTCGCGTTCGCGTTTCACGCTAGTCCTTGGGCTTGAGGTACTTGTCGAATTCCGCTTTCAGCGTGCCGTCCGCCTTGATGCGGTCGACCCAGGAATCCACGTAGCGCAGCAGCGCGTCGTCGCGGGGCATCAGATAGGCCTTCTCCGTCAGGTTGAAGGTGTTGGCCGTGGCCATGCACAGTTTCGGATTGTGCGCGGCCTGCCAGCGGGCCTCGATGCGGTCGGTGATCATCACGTCGGCACGGCCGGCGGCGATCTCGTCGAAGATGCGGGTGTTGTCGGGAAACATCCGGACGGTGGCGACGGACAGGTTGGCCTTGACGAAACGCTCGTTGGTGCCGCCGGGATTCTCGATCACCCGTACCCCCTTGGTGTCGATCTCCTTCAGGGTATCGTACTTCTCCTCGTCGCCGCAGCGCACCAGCGGCACCTTGCCGTCGGCCAGGTAGCCCTCCGACTGGTAGGCCTCGCGCTGGCGCTCCTGGGTCTTGGTGATGCCGCCCATGCCGATGTCGAAGCGCGACGTCCTCAGGTCCTGCATCATGGTGGGCCAGGTGGTCTGGACGAACACCGGCTCCACGCCCAGGCTCTTCGCCAGGTCGCGGGCCAGGTCGATGTCGATGCCCTCGTAGCCGTCGGCGGTCTTCAGGGTGAACGGGGCGTAGTCCCCGGTGGTGCCGATGCGCAGCTGCTTGCGGGTGACGATGCGGTCGAGCAGCGAAGCGGCCGGGTCGGCGTAGGACACGGTGCTCGCCGCGGTGGCGATATTGGTCAGCACCTCGGGCGCCAGGCCGCGCTGGTGGGCTGCCGTGGCCAGGATGGAGACCAGGTGGTCGCGCTGCACCGGGATGTCGAGCAGCGGGCGTACCAGCACGAGCTGGGCGAGGATGGCATCGCCGGCGCGGGCGATCGACGGCCGCAGCACGCTGGTGAGGTCGAGATCAGGCTGCGTCGACGGCATGCCGTTCTTCTTCCACAGCTCGAACCAGTGCCGCTGGGCCGCCTTGGAGGCCTCGATCTGCGCCGACAGGAACGGTCGCACGGTGGCGAAGTCGAGCCCGGAGGATTCCGCCTGCAAGGCAGCGGCGTCCAGCACCCGCGCCTCCTGCGCAACGTCCTCGATGGGCCGTTCGTGCCGCCATTTCCACGCGGCGACGTGCTCGGCCAGGTCCAGCCGGTAGAGGATCAGGTCGGCGAAGCGCTGGATCTCGGCGGCGGGCGGCTGGTCGGCGGGCGGCGCGTCGTCCGCCCGCAGCGGCAGCCACGCCGCCGCGACCACAAGGATGGTGCAAGCAAGTCCCAGAATCCGTTTCATGGCCTCTCCCGACGCATCTGTTCAAAATCCGGAAATACGCCTGGCGTATCCGATCGCATAAATGGCATGAGGGTGCGCGGGTGCTCCGTCCCGCGCGCTCTGCCGGCCCGGAGCCATCCTAGCAGGGAGGCAACGGCCCCGCACAGTGCAATTGGCGTCGGAGGTTAGCGGCCACGGCGGTCAGAAGATGGTGTAGGCGCCGTCGATCACGAGGGTGTCGCCGGTGTGGAAGCGCGACGCCGGGCTGGCGAGGTAGACGGCGATCGCCGAGAAGTCGGTGCCTTCCGCCCAGCCGCCCATGGGCACACGGCTGATCACGTTCTCGTTGAACTTGTCCCACGCCTGGGCGCCGGCGGTCATGTCGGAACGGACCCAGCCGGGGCAGATGCTGTTGACGCTGATCTTGTAGCGGGCCAGTTCCACCGCCATGGCGCGGCACATGGTGACCACCGCGCCCTTGGTGGCGGCGTAATGCTCGTTGCGGGCGGCACCGTGCACCGCGGCCGTCGAGGCGATGCCCACCAGCGACCCGCCGGGGTCGCCCGCCTTGCACCGCTCGATCATGTGCCGTGCCGCCTCGCGCAGGGTAAACAGCACGCCGTGCAGGTTGATGTCCTCCATGCGACGGAAATCGTCGATGGAGATGTCGAACAGGTCCTTGCGGCGGATCGAGATGCCGGCGTTGGCGATGGCCTGGTCCAGCCGGCCGAACTCGTCGAGGATGGCCTTGACGCCGGCCTTGACCGCGTCCTCGTCGGCGACGTTCACCTGCGCCACGCGGACCTCGCCGCCCTGCGCCTTGAGCCGCTCCAGCGCCCGCGCGTTCTTCTCCTCGTTCTGGCCCCAGACCACCACGGTTGCGCCGTGCTTGGCCAGGCCCTCGGCCATGCCGACGCCGATGCCGCCGTTGCCGCCGGTGACCAGCGCCACCTTTCCCGTCAGATCGAACAGGTTCTCCACCCGCGCCTCCCCGTTTTCCATGCGTGGCGGCACGCTAGCGGTTTCGCTCCGCCGGGGGAAGGCGGAAAGGCTCAGGACGGGCTGGCCTGGAGCACCAGGCGCAGGATGACGAATTCAGCGGGCTTTGTGGGCGCCACGCCGATCAGCAGGTGCAGCCGGCCGTCGTCGATATCGGTCTGGGTCATGGTGGTCCGGTCGCAGCGGACGAACCACGCCGCGCGCGGCGCGGCGCCGACCAGCGCGCCCTTGCGCCAGAGGTCTGCAAGGAAACCGTCGACGCCGGCCTTCACGCTCCCCCAAAGCGGCTCGTCGTTGGGCTCGAACACCACCCAGGCAAGGCTGGCGCGAAGGCTGCGCTCAAGAAACAGCATCAGGCGCCGCACGGGCACGTAACCGTCCTCGCCGTCGCCGCCCAGGGTGCGGGCGCCCCAGACTACCGGCCCCGAGCCCGCCACCTCCCGCAGGACGTTGACGCGGCGGCCGTTGAGGGCGTCGGCCTCCTCAGCCGCCGTTAACCCGGCGAGCTCGGCGCCGTGGACCGTCGCCTCCGGACCGGCGGGCGCCTTCCAGACGCCGCGGGCCCGGTCGGTGCGCGCCATCACGCCGGCGACGGATCCGCTGGCGCCCAGTTCGGCGCCCGAGGGCAGGCGAAGCCGCGGCCAGTAGAGGGCCGCGTCGCGGGAGAGCGCCGACCCCAGGCCGTCAACCCAGGCGCCCGAGGACCTGGCATCCGCGGCGGCGGGAGGCGCGTCGACCAGCAGCATGGCCTGCCGTTTCGCGGCAGCCTCGGCCGCCGCCGCGAAGACGGCGTACGGATCAGCGCCCCGCGCCCCGTCAGGCACGCAAAGCAGGTCGAAGGCGGCGTCCGCTGCGGAGATCCGGTCGAGACCGTCCAGCAGCGCCGCATGGCTCGCGTCGGGCGTCCGCAGCAGGACCGCCACCGCGCCGCCGTTGCGGAAGAACTGCGCCACCTGCAAGCAGGCCTCGCCGTCACCGGCGGCGCCGCCGAAGTCCCGCTCGAAGGCAAGGCCGCTGTCGACCCGGACGGACTGCCCCGGCGGCCCGGCGGGGAACGGCCCCACGAAGGCGCAGACGCCGGTTTCGGCGGGATCGATGCGGCGCGGACGGCCTGATCCCGCCGCGGCGGGACGGAAACGAGCGCGAAGCCAGTGGATGACGGACGGCGAGGCCATGCACAGGATTTAAGCGCGTCGGCCGGCCGCCCGCCAGATTTTCAGGGGCGCATGAAGGTGAATTCGGTGTCCGGGTCCACATTGTCAGCGACGAACTGGAGCTCGCTGGCGATGTCGTCGTAGCTGCGCGTGAGGTGGTAGATGCGCACGACATGGGCCAGCATCTCCCGGCCGATCACGTCGCTGGGAATCTTCGTCGCTGCGGCCTCCGCCAGCATGGCGTCGACGTGGCGCTGCACGATTTCCTTGTGGGGCTGCATGGTCCTATCCGGTGGCCGTTGATCCTGCACGAGCCTAGCGGGTGCGCCGGCCGGCGGGATTGACCGGGATCAACGGCGGATGCCGGGCCAAGAAAAAGCCCGCCGGCGGTGCGCCGGCGGGCTCGGATTTTCCTGGCGGATCAGGCTGCCGCGATCAGCGGCACTTGATGTCGCCGCGATCCAGCTCGCGACCGATCAGCGCGCCGCCGGCCGCACCCAGGATGGTGCCGACCGCCTTGTCGTGATGGCCGGCGACGGCGTTGCCGACCAGACCGCCGCCAACCGCGCCGACGATGGCGCCACTGGTGCCGTTGTCGCGCTTGCAGTGGCGATAATAGTCGTGATCGTGCCGGTAATACCGGTGATGATGCTCGTATTGATGACGATAATAGTAGTCGTCGTCGTGGTGCCGACCGCCGGCGAGGGCGGGAGTCGCCATGCACAAGGCCAGCACCCCGGTGAGGATCGCTTTCTTCATGACGTGTAACTCCTTGCGTTTTCGGCAGCGCCAGGCACGGGCGCCGGCCGGGTTGCACTGATAACGTCGCCTCGGACGCAAAGGTTGCATAGACGACGTGAACGTCGCCTGAAGGCCATCGGGATCAGCGGGTTAGCGGGAGATCAGGCTTCCAGGTCGATGCCGCCGGCGCTGGAGACCAGAATGGCGGTATGGACGCGGGTCGCCATCGCCTCGTACTCCTCGAGGAAGGCGCGCTCGCTGCCCGGCTCGGGCGGCTCGAACGGCAGGAAGGCGATCGCCGAGCGCTGGCGGCGGGTCTCCAGCGCGCCGGCCAGGGTGGCGCTGACCACCGCTTCCGGCACCGCCTCGATGCGGGCGCCGCCGACGATCTCGTTCATGTAGGCGAGCGCGCTGTCGCGGCCGGCGAGGTGCGGCACGCTCTGGATCACCTTGAGGGTGTGCTGGCGGAACTCCTTGTTCTGCGCCAGCAGGTGGGCGAGCGTCAGCATCAGCGGCCCATGGTTGCGGTCGCGCCACCACACCTCGATCTCGCCCATGGGCACGGTCCAGAGCTCATGCCCGAGCCGGCACTTCACCACCACGACGCTGCGTTCCAGCCGGCGGGCCAGCCGCGCCAGGGCGCCGAAGGTCTCGGCATGGGCGATGTCGGCCGGCCAGCCGAGCACCACCGTGTTTGGCCGGATGCCGCCGATGCCGTGGGTCTGCAGCATCGCCTTGACGCCCTCGACCACGTCGTCCTCGGCCACCACCGTGGGAAAGGCGGCCAGCCCCTCCTTGCGGATCACGTCGCGCAGGGCGGTCTCGGCGAATCGGACCCGCTGGAGGCGGTCCTCGATGCTGCCGCTGATCACCTGGCCGAGGGTCAGCACGCCGTGGCCGGCGCCCAGCCAGTAGCCGAATTCGGCGGCCGTGTAGCCGCCCGAGCGCCCGCCCACCAGCGCCAGGATCATCGGCCGCCAGTTCTTCGGGTGACGGCCCTCCTCCTCCAGGCGCAGCAGCGCGCGGCGCGCCTGTTCGAACGCCATGCCACCCTTCACGTCGCCCCAGCGGGTGCGGATCTCCGAGCGGGCGATCAGGCGGTAGAGGCCGTACATGGTCAGCGCGGCCGCCGCAGCCCAGAGCGGCGCGATCAGCAGCATCACCACGCCGCAGCCCACGGCGCCCACCAGGCTGATCATCCAGTGGGTGAACTTGAAGCGCGGGCGGTAGCTGGGGTTGCGGGAATAGGCCTCGTAGAAGCAGGCGAGGTTGAGCGTGCCGTAGGTGACGATGAAGAACATGGTGATGATCGGCGCGATGGCGTCCAGGTCGCCCAGCAGCACCGCCGCCTCCGCCACCAAGAAGGTCAGGACGATGGCCGCCCGCGGCTCGTCGTTCGGGCCCCAGCCGCGGCCCATGAAGCGAATCGACCGGTAGACGTCGTCGCGGGCGAACGCCTGCAGGATGCGCGGCGCGCCCATCATGCTGCCCAGCGCCGACGAGAGGGTGGCGGCGAACACGCCGGCGATGATCAGCACGCCGGGGATCGCCACGTCCTTCATGACGAAGTTGTTGTCGATCAGTTCGGCCGCCGGCCGCGCGCCCGCCAGCAGCAGGATGATGCTGACATAGATGACGGTGGTGACGGCGATGGCCCCGAATGTACCGACCGGGATCGACTTGGCCGGCTCGCGCAGGTCGCCCGACATGTTCGCCCCCGCCATGATCCCGGTGACCGCCGGGAAGAACAGGGCGAACATGGTGAAGAAGCTCTCGTTGACGTAGTAGTGGGAGCCCAGGTTGCCGGCGAATACCGCCGGCGAGAAATTCAACCCGGCGCCGACATAGAACGCCAGCAGCGACAGCCCCAGCACCGCCAGGATGGCGTACTGCACCCGGATCGCCCAGTGGGCGCCCACGAACACGCTGACGAACACGGCCGCGTTGGTGACCGTGCCGACGAGCGCGGGAGACCACGCCGCCGACGGGAACGCCGCCCGGAACGCCTCGGTGAAGCCGATGATGTACATCGCCGTGGCGATGGCCTGCGCCAGGTAGAACACGATGGCGATGGCGCCGCCGAACTCCATGCCCAGGCTGCGGCTGATCAGGTAGTAGGCGCCGCCGCCCTTCACCCTGGTGTTGGTGGCGACCGCCGCCAGCGAAAACGCGGTGAGCGTGGAAATGGCGGTGGCCAGCAAGACCACGATCAGCGCCTCTCGCACGCCCGACTGCCCCACCACCTGGCCGAAGCGCAGGAACATGATGACGCCGAGGATGGTGAGGACGTTGGGCGTGAACACGCCGGCGAAGGTGCCGAACTTGCCGTCGGGCGACGGCTCGAACAGCCTTCCCAGCAGGGTCCGCCAGGAGAACCCGCCCGCCGGGGCCGGTGCTGCCTCGGGGTCTTGCCCAGCCGGTTCCTTCATGTGGTCCTTTCCCGATGCGCGTTTCGGCCGGCGGTGCCCGGGAAGGCGGCCGCCGACGCCCACTGTAGCAGCACGCGCCGTTCCGAGGCACCGGCTCGTTGAGGAAGACGGGGACGGACAGAAGTCTCCCGCCTGTCAGTCCGGGGGGACGTCGGCGGCAGCCGGCGCAGCCGCTCGCCCGGCGGTTGCGCTCAACCCGAACCGGCCCGTGCGGCGCGGGCGACCTCGGCGACCAGCCGCTCTTCGTCGAAGGGTTTGCCCAGCAGCGGCGCGCCGCCCAGCCAGGGACCCAGCTGATCCGCCGAATAGCCGGAAATCGCGACGAAGGGAATCCGGAGTTCGCCGAGCCGCTCCGCCACGGGAGCAACGCTTCTGCCGCGGAGATTGGCGTCGAGCACGGCGACGTCGGCGCTGCCGTCCTTCAGAAACCCGAGCGCGTCCTCGGTGCTGCCGAAGACGCCGGCCACGGCGAAGCCGGCATCGGTCAGCGCCTCCTCGATTTCGAGCGCCACCAGCGCCTCGTCCTCCACGATCAGCACCCTGCGCATCAGGACGTGCCGTCGGCGGCTTCGTGGTCCACCTGGCGCGGGCCCGTGCCGGCCGACGGTTCGTAGATCACCTCGGCGGCGGGCGCGCTGAGATGCCAGCGCAGGCCCTCGGGCGGAAACTCCAGCTCGACCTCGCCCCGGACCGCGCTGGCGGCCATCCGTTCGACCACGGTCGTCCCGAAGCCGCGCCGCACGGGAGGTTTCACGGCAGGACCGCCCTGTTCGTCCCAGGAGATGACGAAACGGTCGCCTTCGAGCGCCCAGCGCAGCGTGACCTGGCCCGTCTCGTTCGACAGCGCCCCGTACTTTACCGCATTGGTCGCCAGCTCGTGCAACGCGAGCCCGATCCCTTGCGCCGCCTCCGTCGTCAGCAGCACCCTTTCGCCTTCCATCCGGACGCGGGCGTGGCTCCGTTCCCCCAGATGGCTGATCTGGGACTTCGCCAGTTCGGACATGGCGACGGCCCGCCAGTCGCCCCGGATGATCAGATCCTGCGCCGCAGCCAGCCCCTGAAGCCGCTGGCCGAGGATGCGCGCGAACTCGCCGGGACTGGAGGCCTTGGCCGTCTGCCTCGCGATCGCCTGCACCACCGCGAGCAGGTTCTTGGCGCGGTGGTTCACTTCCCGCATGAGCATCTGGACGTGTTCCTCGGCGCGGCGCTTCTCGGTGATGTCCATGACGGTGCCGACGAGACGGGCCGCCGCGCCGTTCTCGAAGGTCACCTTGCCGTCCGCCCTGATCCATCGGACGCCGCCGTCGGTGGCGTTGATCACCCGGAACACGCTTTCGTAGCTGCCGTCGCCTGCCGGATCGACAGCCGCGTCCACCGCGCGCTGGACCACCGGGCGGTCGTCCGGATGCACGCCGGAAAGGAACGTCTCGTAGGTCACCGGCTGATCCTCGGGAACGCCCCAGAGCCGGTAGATGCGCTCGTCCCATTTGACGTAGCCGCTCGCCGGATCGAAATCATGGACGCCGAGCTGGCCGGCGGCGAGCGCCGAGGCCAGCCGCTCTTCACTTTCCTCGAGTGCCCGGACCGACGCCTCCCCCTGAAGTCCCGCCGACAGGACGTTGGCGAAGGACTGGATGAAGTTGATGTCGTCGCGGCTGAACGATCGCTCATGACTTGAATGGGCGCCGACCACGCCCCAGTCGCCTTCCGGTCCGGCCACGACGACGGTGATGCCGCTGCGCACACCGTTGCGCGTCAGCAGTTCAGGCGGCACGAACCGGGTTTCCTCGCGCAGATCCTCCACGATCACCGGCTCGCCGGTCCGCAATGCAAAGCCGGCCTGGCTGTCGACGCTTCCGGGGACCAGTGTCCCCACCGCTTCGGAGAAGCCGAAGCCGCCGATCAGTTCGAAATCGTCCCGGCCCGGCAGCTTGCGAAGCAGCTTGACGAAATCGGCGCGCATCAGCGCGGCGATGCGGCTCGGGGCGCTCGCCACGATCGCCGACGTCCGTTCGCCGCGCAGGATGGAGCCCGTCACTACCGAGATGAAGTCCTGCTGTTCGGCCCGCCGCTTGGCGGCGCCCTCTGCCGCGTCCAGGTCGGTCACGTCCACGAAGGTCGCGACGATCCCGTCGATAAGGCCTGTCAGGGTCTTGTAGGGCAGGATGCGCATGATGAAGACGCGGCCGTTTTCGCCTCCGCGCAGCCGGACCCGCCTTTCGACGGCAAGCTGGGCCGCCAGGGCCTGCTGGAAGACGTCTTCCATGTCTTCCTCTTCGATCCGGGACATGATGTCGGCGATGGAGCGGCCGACGTCCTGGTCGATGAGATGGAACAGTTCCTTCGCCATGGGCGTGAAGCGGCGCACCCGCAACGTGCGGTCGAGGAACAGGGTGGCGATCTGCGTGCTCTCCAGCAGGTTCTGCAAATCGCTGCTGCCCCGGGTGACCTCGTCGACCTTCGCGAGCAACTCGGCGTTGACGGTCTCCAGCTCCTCGTTGACCGACTGGAGTTCCTCCTTGGAGGTCTCGAGTTCCTCGTTCGAGCTCTGCAGTTCCTCGTTCATCGACATCAGCTCTTCGTTGGCCGACTTGAGCTCCTCGTTGGAGGATTCGAGTTCCTCGGTGGTCGTCTGCAGGTATTCCCTGGTCGCCACCAGCTCCCGCTCCAGCGCGTCCACGCTGGCATCCGTTCCCGTCCGCTGGGCGGCGTCGCCCGGATCCACGCGGCCGCAGTCGTGGAATGCGAGGACGTGGGCCTCCCGGGCCCCGTCGGTGCCAAGCGGGAGGCACTCGAGCCGCAGCCTGGTCCATCTTCCGTCCTCGGCGAAGACGACGGTCTGGCGGACCGGCTTTTCCCGCTCGATGAATGCCCGGTGGATGACGGCGCGGACGTCCAGCCGGAGTTCCTGCTTCGTCATCGAAAGCAGTTCCTGGGTGCTCGCGCCTCTCGGGACAGCCAGATAGCGTTCGATGGGTCCGCCGGTATAAAGCACTTCCCTATCCCGCGAAATCACCGCGTACGCCGGGCCGAGGCGGTCGAGGACGAGACGTTCCGCCTGGGCGACGACGGACGAAGCGCTGTGCTCGGCCCGCCCGCCCGCCAGCCGCTCCCGGCCTGGCGGCTCCTGCGCCGTGAAATTTGCGCGGAACGGAAACAGCGAGGCAGGACGGCCGTCCGCGTCCTTGCGCCGGAAGATGCGCCACTTGCCGTCGAGGGTCTCGAACAGCTTCTGGTACTTGGTGATGTTCTCCGACGGCCCCAGGAAGAGCACGCCGCCCGTCCGGAGCGCGTAATGGAAGACCGGCACGAGCCGGTTCTGCATCTCCGCGTTCAGATAGATCATCAGGTTCCGGCACGAGAGCAGATCGAGCCGGCTGAACGGAGGATCCTTGATCACGCTCTGGGTGGAGAAGATGCACATCTCCCGGAGTTCGTCCGCGACCCGGAACTCGCTTCCGTCCTGGCGGAAGTAGCGGGACAGGTACGGCTCGGGCACGCGGGCGACCGCGGCGGCGGGATAGCAGCCCCGCCGCGCCACCTCCAGCGCGGGTTCGTCGATATCCGTCGCGAACAGCTGCACCTTCAGGCGGCGCGACGCGAGCTCGGCCCGGTGGTGCAGGATCATGGCCAGCGTGTAGGCTTCCTCGCCGGTGGCGCAGGCCGGCACCCAGATGCGCAGCGTCTCGCCACCCCTGTCGACGAGGAGCGGACCGAGCGCCAGCTCCGTCAGCGCGTCGAAGGCCGCCATGTCCCGGAAAAAGCCGGTAACGGAGATCAGCAGTTCCCGGAACAGCTTGCCGACCTCGGCGGGATCCGACCTCAGCCGGTCCACATAGTCGCCCGACCCGGCGATCTTGAGCACCTGCATCCGGCGATGGATGCGCCGGAGCAGCGTCGCCTCCTTGTAGCCGCGAAAATCGTGCCCCGTCCGGGTGCCGAGGATGGCGCAGATCTTCGAGAGGTCGCTGGTCATCTGCTCCTTGAGCCGCTTCAGGCCGCCCTCGTCCCGAAGGATCCTCAACTTCTGCAGGTGCTCCATCAGCACCGCCGGCATGTCGGCCGGCGCGAGCTCGTAGTCCACCAGACCGGTGGCCATGGCGGCCCGGGGCATGCTGTCGTACTTGGCCGTGGCCGGCGCCTGCACCACGGTCAGCCCGCCGGCTTCCTTCACCAGCCCCAGTCCGTGGGAACCGTCGCTGCCCGTTCCGGAGAGCAGGACGCAAATGGCGGCGTCCTCCTCCGCCATCGCCAGGGACTGGAAGAAGGTGTCGATCGGCGTGCGGTGCTGGCGGGGCGGTGCCGGCACCTGCAGATGCAGCGCGCCGCCGCCATAGGTGAGCGTGCTATTGGGGGGGATGAGCACCACGGAGTTCGGCTCGGGCACCAGGTTCTCGCTAGCCTGCAGCACCTTCATGTCCGTGTGCCGCCGCAGCAACTCGTCCAGGACGCTCTCGTGATGGGGATCGAGGTGCTGGACGAAGACGACGCACGCGCCGGAATCCGCCGGCATCGCATGCAGGAAGTCGGTCAACGCCTCCATGCCTCCCGCCGAGGCACCGATGCCGATGATCGGCGTTCTCTTCTGGCTCTCTGCCGCGGCCGCAGTCTTCGGTCTGCCTTTTCCCCCCGGAGATTTTGCTCCTGCCAAGAAATGGCTCCCTGATACGTCGGCCCCTCCGGTCTTCACTGATATCACACGGCGTGCGGGGGGAGGAACCTGTGAAGAGTCGGCGCGTTCCTTCAGGATGATAGACCCGGCCCTGCGCGACGTTGTGGTAATCGGCGGCTCCGCCGGCGCCGGTAAGGCGCTGCAGGTGGTGCTGGAGGGGCTGCCGCCGGGCTTCTCCGCCACGGTGTTCGTCACCCGGCACCTGCCACCGCAAGCCGGCCTGCCGCGCAATTACGTCGGCCTCACCTGCGGTCCGCTGACCTGTGTTGAGGCCGAGGACGGCATTCCCTTCCGGCGGGGGCACGTCTACTTCGCACCGCCCGAACATCACCTTCTGGTCGGCCGCGAGGAGATCCTGCTCAGGCGCGGCCCACGCGAGAACGGCTCCCGTCCGGCCGTCGACCCGATGTTCAGGTCGGCGGCAGCCAATCACGCGGGACGGGTCGTCGGCATCGTCCTCTCGGGCTATCTGGACGACGGCACCTCCGGCCTCCGGGCGGTCAAGAGATGCGGCGGCCTCGCCGTCGTCCAGCACCCGGACGACGCGGACTACCCCGACATGCCGGGCAACGCCATCGAACACACCGACGTGGACTACATCCTGCCGGCCAGCCGCATCGGCCCGTTGCTGTGCGAACTGGTCCGCCAACCCGCCCCGCAGATGCAGCCGGTGCCGCCCGACATCCGCCTCGAAGCCGGCATGTCCGCCAATGCGGTCACGACCATCGACAACGAGTTCCGGCTGGGCCAGCCGTCGGAGTTCAGCTGTCCCGATTGCGGCGGTGTCCTCTGGCGCTACGACGGCAACAACGGGACGCGATTCCGCTGCCATGTCGGCCACGCCTATTCGGAACACTCCCTCGCCGACGCGCAATCCTCCGAGGTGGACCGTGCCCTTTGGGCCGCCTTCCGGGCGCTGCGCGAAAAGACGAGGATGCTGCACCAGCTGGCGGACCAGGCGCGGGAGCGGCAGCAGATCCAGGCGGCAGGGCGCTACGGCAGCTTCGCCGACGAGTGCGGAGAGGAAGCCGAGCGCATCCGGTCGCTGCTGGGCCGCTCCCGGACGAGGAGCCGGCCGCCGCCGAGTGAGGCGGCCTCGCGCACCTGGTAGCCGGCCGCACGCCCTACTGTTCGTGATCTCTGGTTCGGAGGGAAGGCATGCTTCACGCACTGATCGGCAGCGGAAGCCAAAGCATCACCTGGTGGCAGATGTCTCTGAGGGGCGCCGTGATCTTTCTTTACGGCCTGCTGCTGATGCGGCTGTTCGGCACAAGGGCGTTCAGCCGCGACAGTCCGCTCGACATCGTGCTGGCGATCATCGTCGGCTCCAACCTCAGCCGCGCGATCACGGCCAATGCCCGGTTCGTGCCAACCCTGGCCGCCACCCTGGCGATCGTCGTGCTATACTGGTTGCTGCGG
The DNA here is from genome assembly GCA_016124315.1 of Alphaproteobacteria bacterium. GTDB lineage: Bacteria > Pseudomonadota > Alphaproteobacteria > SMXS01 > SMXS01 > RI-34. The sequence goes on along the minus strand of WGNW01000091.1, from coordinate 20,333 downwards.
CATGCCGGCGCCCGCTGGCTGCGGTTCGGATGGCTGGTGAAGGGAGCCCCCGTCTGGCTGTGCCGCGACGGCAACCTGGACCGGAGTGCGATGCGCCGGACGGCGGTGGGAGAGGGTGACCTCGACGAAGCCGCGCGCCGGTCGGGCCTTCCCGACGCCTCTGCCGCCAGCGGCATCGTCCTCGAGCGGAGCGGCCAGATCAGCACCCTTGGGTGACATCTCGCGTATCGTTGACGCCTATACCCCCCTGGGGTATAGATCGGGCTTGGCATGACCTGAAGAGAACCATGGGCCTCCGCGCTCTCGCCAGCTGGCTGACCGTCGCCCTTATGCTGCTCGCCGGAGCCACGGGGACGGCTTGTGCATGCCCGACGGCAGCCGGAGCGATGGGCGGCCACGATCACACGGCCCACATGGCCGTGGCGCGAGAGAGCGGGCCGACCAAGTCGCCGTCGCCCTGCCCGCATGCTCACGCCGATTGCGCCACGATCACCGCTGCCCCTGCGCTCACGGCAGTCAGCCTGATCGTCACACCGCTGCCGACGCCGGCACCGTCGCCTGCTGTCATCTGGCATCCCGGGACGAGGCCGGCCATGCCGCGGCCGCTGCATCCGGCCGCAAGGCCGCCGCCTCCCGGTCCGACGCCGGTCACCCTGGGAACCACGCTGCTGATCTGAAACCCGACGCCCGCCGACGGTGCGCCGCCACGGCCGCGCCCTGCCTTCCGCGTCGTCTTCAGCATAGAGCAGCCCATGATTACCCGCCGAAACTTCCTTTCCGGGACCGCCCTGATGGGTGGCGCCCTCGCCGCCTCGCCCCAGATGCCCGCCTGGGCGCGCGGCCCGGCGGCCCCCGGCCCGCTTCCCGCACTGTCCGGAACAGACTTCGACCTCGTAATCGACCACGCACCGCTGCTGGTCGACGGCCGGGGGACCCGTGCCGTGGCGGTTAACGGCACCGTGCCGGGGCCGCTGCTGCGCTGGCGAGAGGGCGATGAGATCACCCTGCGGGTGACCAACCGACTTCATACGGATACGTCGATCCACTGGCACGGCATCCTGGTGCCGTTCCAGATGGACGGCGTGCCGGGCGTGAGCTTTCCGGGCATCCGCCCCGGCGAGACCTTCACTTACCGCTTCCCCGTTCGTCAGACGGGTACCTACTGGTATCACAGCCATTCGGGCCTGCAGGAGCAGTCCGGCCACTACGGGCCGATCGTCATCGATCCCCGGGACGGGCACCGTGACCTGGAACACGACCGGGAATACGTGGTGGTGCTGTCCGACTGGACCTTCATGGATCCGCACCGGCTGTTCGGCCTGCTGAAGAAGCGGCCCGACAGCCTGAACTTCGGGAAGCGAACCGTCGCCGACTTCTTCGACGATGCAGGGCGCAACGGCGTGCGCGCCACCGTCAGCGACCGGCTGATGTGGGGCCGCATGCGCATGGCCCCCACCGACATCGCCGACGTGACCGGCGAGACCTACACCTACCTGGTGAACGGACACGGGCCCGGCGACAACTGGACGGCCCTGTTCCGGCCTGGCGAGCGGATCCGCCTGCGGATCATCAACGCGTCGGCCATGACCCTGTTCAACGTCCGCATTCCCGGCCTGCCGATGACCGTGGTCCAGTGCGACGGCATGGACGTGAAGCCCGTCGAGACCGACGAATTCCAGATGGGCGTCGCCGAGACCTACGACGTGATCGTGCGGCCCGAGACCGACCGCGCCTACACGCTGATGGCCGAATCCATCGACCGCTCCGGCTATGCCCGCGCCACGCTTGCCCCGCGCCCCGGCATGAGCGCGCCGGTGCCGCCGCTACGCCGGCCGCCGCTGCTGAGCATGAAGGACATGGGCATGGCGCATGGCGATCACCACACGGCCAACGGCGCCGGCGCCATGGCGGGGATGGACCACGGCATGGATCACCGCGCTATGGACCACGATCAAATGGACCGTGGCCAGATGGACCATGACCAGATGGGCCATTCGGGCATGAGCGAGGGAGACGGCCACGCCATGGCCTCCGCCGACTCCCGCGTCAGCGGTCCCGTGCGCCACGACCACCCCCGGGGCATCGGCGTCACCAACGTGGCGAAGATGCCCATGAGCCGGCTGGACGAACCGGGGCTGGGGCTGGAGCAGGTGCCCCACAGGGCGCTGACCTACGCGATGCTGCGCAGCCGGGAGCGCAACCCGGACACCCGTCTTCCGGGCCGCGAACTCGAGATCCACCTCACCGGCAACATGGAGCGGTACATGTGGTCGTTCGACGGAATCAAGTTCTCCGAGGTCGTGGAGCCGATCCGCTTCGACGAGGGCGAGCGGGTGCGGCTGACGCTGGTCAACGACACCATGATGTCCCACCCCATCCACCTGCACGGCATGTTCTTCGAGCTGGAAAACGGCGGCGGCGACCACAAGCCGCGCAAGCACACGGTGGTGGTCAAGCCGGGCGAGAAGCTGTCGCTCGACGTGACCGCCGACGCGGTGGGCGACTGGGCCTTCCACTGCCACCTGCTCTATCACATGCATGCCGGGATGATGCAGATCGTCTCGGTCAGCCCCCGTCCCGCCGCAGCGCCGCCCCCGGACGACGATCACAGCCATCGTCACCACGTCATGCCGGAGGAACGCTGATGCGCGCGCGCATGCTGCAGGCGGCTCTGGTCGTCGCCGCCACGGCCACGCCGGCGATGGCGGACGGCGGCGCGTGGAACGCCGCCAACGCCTATTACGATCCCGCCGCCATGGCACGAGCCCGACGGGATGTGCAGGCGAACGGCGGCGGCATGCCGCTGCTCTCCGTACAGGCCGACCGCCTGGAATACCAGTCGAACGACGGCTCACCGCTGCTGCTGTGGGACGTGCGCGGCTGGTACGGCGGCGACCGCGACAAGCTGTGGGTAAGGTCGGAGGGCACATACCTGTTCGACGGCGGCGCGGTCGACGAGGCCGAGGTCCAGGCGCGGTACAGCCGCGCCGTCAGCCCCTATTTCGACCTCCAGATCGGCGTACGCCAGGACTTCGGGCCCGGACCGTCGCGCACCCACGGGGTGATCGGCATCCAGGGACTGGCGCCGCACTGGTTCGAGATCGACGCCGCCCTCTTCGTCAGCGACCATGGCGACCTCACGGCGCGGCTCGAGGCCGAATACGACCTGTTCCTCACCCAGCGCCTGATCCTTCAGCCCCGGCTCGAACTCGACGTCGCGTTCCAGGACGTTGCGGAGTTGGGCATCGGCTCGGGCCTGAGCAGCGTGGCGGCCGGCGCCCGCCTGCGCTACGAGATCGACCGGCAGTTCGCGCCCTATGTGGGCGTCTCGTGGACGCGCAAGCTGGGCGGCACCGCCGATTTCGCCCGCGCCAGCGGCGAGGCGCCCGGCGGCGTGTCCTTCGTCGCGGGCGTACGATGGTGGTTCTAGACGATGGTGGTTCTCGGCCAGAGGGTCGAAGCGGTGCGCGTGCCGGACGGTCTCAGAAGCGGGTTTCGTACTCGATCCGCCAGTTCAGGCTCAGGTCGGGCGCTTCGTGGGTCAGGCCGACGAGCACGCCCAGGACGTATTTGATGTAGCCGCCCCGGTGGCCGACCTTGACCTTCCCCTGGAACATGGGGCCGATGCGGTGCTCCTGCTCGCGGCCGGGATTGAAGTGCCCGATCTCGCCGAGTTCGCCATAGGCCTCGAAGCCCGGCTCGAAATACTGGTTGAGCCGCCAGCGCGACTGCCAGGCATAGAGCAGCGCGACGCCATCAGCGGAATAGCGTCCGAACTGGGTCTCGAACAGGATGTTGGCGGTATTGACGATGGGGCCGGTCTGCTTCTGGATCAGCGGACCGAATATCAACTCGTCGGGCTTGTCGCCGTCGCGGGGAATCTCCAGCTCGGTGAGAAACCCCAGATCCGCCCAGTACTTGCCCTGCGGCGTGAGCTGGAAGACGTTCTCCCACTCGAAGGATTCGAGACGGAGGGATTCACTGCCTTCCCTCTCGAACTCCATCACGCCCTCGGTGAACCAGTAGCTGGTGACGCCGTAGCCGACGCTGACCTGGTGGACCTGCCTGTTCTCGTCGCCGCCCTCGATGTCGTCTTCCTGCCAGCCCTTGTATTCCAGTTCCCAGGCCCCCTGCTCCACATAGGGCTCGTAGACCTTGAGCGTCGACGCGCGCGCGGCGGCGGGCTGAAACGCAACGATCGCGAGGACGGCGCACCCCACCGCGCCGGCGAGGCGACGCGGCGCCGCAAGCCGCATGGAAACGCCGATCACCGCCAGGGTAACGGCGTAGAACAGCACCTCGATGCCGGAGGGGCGATCCTGGTAGCCGAGGAAGGCGTGCAGGAACTGGCCGAGCAGGCTGTGCTGGGAGATGACGGACGACGTATCCCAAACCTGCCGAACCAGCTCGGGCAGCACATCGGCCTGCGCCAGGTAGCCGGCGCCCTGCGCCGAAAGGCCGGCCGCCAGCAGCAACAGCATCCAGCCGGTCACCGCGAACAAGCGCCGCTGGGAGACCTGGACGAGACCGCCGTAGATCAGCGCACCCAAGCCCGCTCCTGCCGCGAGCCCGACGATGCCGCCGAGGAACATCATGCTGTTGCTGCCCATGCCTCCGGCGGCGATGCCGTAGAGAAACAGCACCACCTCGGCGCCTTCGCGCAGCACCGCCAGGCCGACCACGACGCTGAGAACGTGCAGGGACGTGCTGCCTTCCGCCACGGCCCGGCCGACGGCGGTCATCTTCTGCGCCAGTTCTCGGCCGTGGCGCTGCATCCAGACATTGTGCCAGCCGAGCAGGAAGACGGCGGCGAACAGGATGGACGCGTTCAGCAGCTCCTGGCCAATGCCTTGGGCCAGATCGGCGATGGCGCCGGAAAACGCGGCGACCAGCGCGGCACCGGCGATGCCCGCGCCGATTCCCAGGAGGACGTACCGGCCGCGGCCGGCGACCCCGCGGGTCGCGGCCATGACGATGCTGACGATGATGGCGGCTTCCAGGGCTTCGCGGAAGACGACGAGGGCGGTTCCCATCATGGGCGGTCTCTGCTCCAGGTTGGCGTGGGTGACGGGGAGTCGGACCGCCTCAGTCGGCGATCAGGGTGCCCTTGGCGGTATCCTGGTGGAAGTCGCCGAAGAAGGGATAGCGGCCGGCATCGAGCGGGCCGACATAGATGGTGGCCGTGGCGCCGCCGGGAACGACCTTCTCCCGGTTGAGTTCGTAGCTCTCGAATTCTTCCGGCGTCGGGTCCTCGTTGCGGACCGTCAACGTCACCTTCTTCCCGGCGGGCACGTGCAGCTCCGCCGGCTGGAAGGCATTGTTGCTGATGACCAGTTCGTAGGGCTCGGCGGCCTGGCCCGCAGGGGCGACGGCGAAGGCGGCCGCCAACAGCAGGCCGGCACCAGCGATGCGGTGGACAAGCAATCGTTCCTCCCATGCTTTTGCGTGTCGTTCGCGAATCTTGGCGCGATTGAGAATTATTGTTGCGCGGGAGTCAATCGAAAGCGTGCATATGCCGCACCGGAGCGAACTGTCTCCTTCCCGCGACCCGGCAGGCGAAACCCGCAGCAGGCTGGAAGAGCGCTCATCCGAGCGGCATCTGTCGGCTTGATCTGCCGCACGCATCCAACCCCTTGAAAAGGTTGGCGCTCCCTAGGGGACTCGAACCCCTGTTTTCGCCGTGAGAGGGCTGCAACTCCCTTCGGTTGTGCTCCATTTGTTCCGACATGACCCAAGATTTACGCCATTAGACTCCTGTTCTCTTCCGGTCCCTTCGGTTATATTTACGACCGGGATATTACCGAAGCAGGGTGACATGGCGCGCACGGTCAGGGACCATCGCCTCGACAACCGGACACAACGGCTCCGCCTGACGCCTCGTGCGGAACCGTATTGGACCCTGCTGAGCGAGGGTGCCCATCTCGGCTACTACCGCGGGAAGCAGGTCGCCAAATGGGTCGCCCGGTACCGGCCTCCCGGCCGCGCCGGCGGCTACGACAAGACCACGTTGGGCGAGACCGACGATTACATGGACGCGGATGGCGAGCGGTTTCTCGATTTCCGTCTAGCCCAGGCAGCGGCACGGGAATGGTGCGACGACAAGGCCCGTGGGGGCCGCAGGGCCGGCCCCTATACGATCGGCGCGGCCCTCGACGACTATCTCGCTGCCTTCACAAAGAAGTCGCTGGAGAGCACCCGGAACCGGATCGAAGCCATCATCCGGCCGGCCCTGGGCAGCATCGACGCGAACGATCTGACAGCCAAGCGGATCAGGGACTGGCACCTGGAGCGGGCACGTTCGCCGGCCCGCCTCCGCACCGCAGCGGCGGCCGAGAAGCAGAATCTCCGCCCGCTCGATAGCCGGGAGGCGGAGCGGAAGCGGAAAGTGACAGCAAATCGCGACCTCACCGTCCTGAAGGCGGCGCTCAACCTCGCGTACGCCAACGAGAAGATCCGGTCGGCCGATGCCTGGCGCAAGGTCAAGCCGTTCCCCGACGTGGAGCGCGCCAAGCTGCGCTACCTCTCCGACGACGAGGCGCGGCGGCTGGTCAACGCCGCGGATCCGGACTTCCGCCGGCTGGTGCAGGCTTCGCTGCTGACCGGAGGCCGCTACGGCGAGCTGTGCGCCACCACGGTCGCCGATTTCGATGCCCGCGCCGGTACGCTGAACTTCGCCGACCCCAAGGGCGCGCCGCGCCGCGTCTATCTCGAGGATGAATGCCTGCGCCTGATGGAGACCTTGACCGCGGGTAAGGCCGGAGACGCCCCCATCTTCGTTCGAGCCGACGGGGAACCCTGGCGCGCCTCGCACCAGAATCGCCGCATGGCGGACGCCTGTGCCCGCGCGAAGATCGCGCCGGTTGCGACCTTCCACGACATCCGTCGAACCTTCGGCGCCCGGCTGGCCCTGCGCGGGGTGCCGATGGCCGTCATTGCCCAGGCCATGGGCCATGCCGACGAGCGCATCACGGCCCGCCACTATGCCCACCTTTCGCCGAACTATGTGGCCGAGACGGTGCGCGCCAATGCCGGCGGCCTCGATATCGTCGAGCGGTCCAACGTGGAGAACATCGGAAAGGGCAGGACGTGAGGACCGTACCGGAGATCGACGAGAACCTGATCCGGAACGAGTTGTCGCCGAGCCAGAAGGCCAAGCACCTGAAGCGCCGACAGGAGATTTGGGAGGGGCTGAATAGTGGACGAATTTCGTCCGAAACCCCTGGCCGACCCACCGGATTTGCCGGGGACACCGAGAAGACGACAGGGATACGCAGGCAGCGGATCAACGAAAATCTCGCCCGCGCCAACGCCCTCGGCGACGATCTCGACGCCATCTCCGGCACCAGCCTGGACAAGGGCGTGGAGATGGATGCTCGGGGGAGAGAACCGCCGAACTGACTTCCAAGCGGGCCGAGCGAAAGGATTGCCCCCTCTCGCCCGGCCCTGATCACAGCAGCACGCAAAGGAGATGCTGACCATGACTGCCACATCCATACGGACGGAATCCGTCGACTTCAATCCGCCAGTTTCCCCCGCAACAGCGTCGTCAGATGGGCGCTATGACGGCGGTAATGTCGAGGGTTTTCCGCTGGTATCCTTCCGGTTAGTGCACACTAGTGCCGTTACCACGTTCAGGAAGGAGCATTAAAATGGACCGGCTCTGCTACACCGTCCCGCAGGCCTCACAGGCGATGGCACTCAGCCAAACCGCGATCTGGGGCCTGATTTCCAGGGGCGAACTCAAGTCTATCAAGATCGGGAAGCGTCGCCTGATCACCGCCGAGGCGCTTCAGGAGTTCATCGCCGGCAAGCAGGACGCGGCGTGATGGTCTGGCACCAGCGACCGCCGCCTCAGAAACGAAGAGCGCCCGATCTGGCGGGAACCGGATCGAGCGCAGAACTTCTTCGAGAGGCCACCGAACCTCAGCTCCGAAACTACCATCGTGGCGGGCTCGGCGCAACGCCGACTGGGCTCAGCGAAGACCTGGACGAGTTGGCCCACGCCGTGCGCCGCTTGGCGCCCGACCGGCACGATCCCGAGCGCTTCCACGTCCTGAAGTCCGAAATCTCGGCACGGCTTCGGGCGATGGCGCGCGCGGTGGAGGGGGGCGCTCCCTGATGGCCGCCAAGAACGCCAAGGGCCGCAGCAAGAGGACGCCGGACGACTATTTCGTGCAGTTCTACAAGACCTTCCTTCAGGAACCGGCCTGGCTGTCGCTCTCGATGGGCGCGCGGGTGCTCTACCTGGCCCTGAAGGCCTACTACAACGGCAGCAACAATGGCGAAATATATCTAAGCGTCCGGAAGGCGGCCACCGAGATCGGTTGCAACCCCAAGTCCGCCGATCGTTGGTTCGATGAGCTGGTGGATCGCGGCTTCATCCGCGCGACCAGAAGCGGGGCTCTTGGGTCCGATGGCAAGGGCGAGGCGCGGTGCTGGCGATTGACGGAAATCGGCTATCGAGGTGACCCGCCGACCCGAGAATATCGGGACTACAAAAAACAGAATCCCGTCCCCGTAGAGGGTACAGGGTGTACCCCTGAAGGGGACACTTTGCCCATGGGGTGTACCAGTAGAGGGGACACCTGTACCCCTGAAGGGGACAGTTTTGGCACAAAAATCGACCGACCCTGTACCCCTCAGGGGGACACATATATATCTGCCATACTCCCGCGAAATTCTGCCAGGTCAGCGAACCGGAAGAATGGAAATGGGCTGGCACGCTCGGTCCCCGATTTCCTCCGGCGCTCCGGCATGAGCGACGACGACGTGACCACGTTCCTGGCCTACGCGACTACGGGCGACGCCCAGGACCTGCGCCGGCTGATCACGGCTGGGCAGGAATCACTCGCGCTCGCGTATGCGACCGAGTTGATCGAGTTCAATCGAAGGTGACGGACATGCCGAACCCAGGCACCACCATGGCCTATCGACCGGTCCCCGAGGATTTCGAGGAGACCTTTATCCGCGTCGGCTGGACCAGCATCGAGGCCGAGTGCCGCGCCCATGCCAAGACGATCGCCCGATGGATCGACGAGGTTGGCCGCGACGATCTGATCCGCCGACGGGCGGAGTACGTCCGCAGAGAGCGCATTCGCCGCCGGTCCGACCGGGCGCGCCGTCGAGCGCGGAATCAGACAGAGAACAAAAGATGAACAATTTCGCTATCCACTGGAAAGGGAGGGGCCATCATGGCCGCCGACACTGAAACGCTCATCGCGATCATCGAGAAAAATTCCGCCGAGGAAATCCGGGCGCGGATGTGCTCCTACCGAGGCCGGCCCTTCGTGGATTTCCGCATCTTCGTCGACTCCGATGCCGCCGACGAGCGCATTCCTACGAAAAAGGGGATCGCCGTCCGGCCCGATCTTCTCGAGGCGTTCCGCGATTTGATCGACCAGGCCATCGCCGCGCGGGATGCCGAATGACGGGCCGCGCGCCTGAAGGCGGTAAACGGGCCGGATGCAGTGGGCGCAGTTCTCCCGCCGGCGGCATAGTCCAACGCCTCACTCCACCCGGCGCCGGTCCGGTTGGCATAAGCCTGGGTTAATTCCGTGCTGCGCGCGAATCGCTTATCCTTCTCGCGTTTTCGCCTTGGGGGCACCTTCATTTGAGGAGCAATCCCATGTCATTCCGTGCCTACGATATCGACACTGCCCGGATGCTATCGCGCGTGTACGAAAGCGTTCTGGAGGAAGCCGGGAAGGCTCGCCCGGACATACCGCCGGAGCGCTGGGCCGCCCTGAAAACCCATGTCATCGAGAATCTGATTTCCGCCGCCGATGTAGGGGAACGCGACCCTGACCGGCTTCGGGCCTATGCGTTGGGCAACATCCGCAATTTCATCGGAGGGGCTGCGCCGCGGAAGCCAACATCGCTTAACTAGGTGGAGAAAATGAACCCCCCCCGTCGATGCAGTACTGAGGGGGAATGTCGACGGCGGGGCTGGCGTGAGCGCGGCCGGGGCAAGAGGGGGTCTCCGTTACCGGCCGCGCTCGGCAGGGCTGCGGTGAGGCCGCCCATTGCCTCTGCCAATGTATGCACGCGAACCCCGATGAAACAATCCCCCCTCTTACAACAAGAAGCCCCGCCGGATCGCTCCAGCGGGGCCGTGGCGTGGCTGATGCGCCTGTTTCAGAGAGAAGGTATCGCTGCAAGCGAGGGCCGCAAGTGCTGCAGCACCGCGATCACCGGCCCCAGGTGGGACCGCCGCAGCTCGACGGCACCCCGGATGCCCAGGCGGGCGAAGATCAGCGAGTGAAGCCGCCGGGGATCGGTCCGCAGCGCCATCGCCGCAGCGTTCATCTGCGAGGCCAGGTGCGCCGCCTCATGGGCGTTGACCGGACGGTCGACGACGCGGGCGGCCGGGAACGGGATGATCACCGCGCTCATACCAGCACCCCCGCAAACGCGTCCGCCTGCAGGATCCGCAGGATGCCGACGACGCGGCCATCGAAGGGGCCAAGGTCCGCCGGCCTGATCGGCTTCAGCGGTCCATAGGCGGCGTTGTCGGCGTCGAGCGTGATGGTGCCGTCGATGTCACCGCGGACGCGGTAGACCTGCCCGTCGTGGACGTAGAGGTCATCGCCGACGTAGCAGGTCTGTTCTGTGTCGACGATGACATGGTCGAATGACCGGATCGTGGGTTCCATCCGGTCGGAGCCGACGCGGAGAAGCTGGAATCGAGACGGATTGTCTCCGCGAGGGACCACCGGCAGCGTGCCGGCCACCCGGTAGCGCTTGTGGCGGCGGGGCGCGATCATGTTCATGACCATCTCCCCCGGCGGGACGGCGTACCCACGGCCCGGCGCATCCTGACCACCTCATGCCTGCCCTCGGGGCGGGGCGTGCGGCGGGTTTGGCCGTTCCACTCGTTGACATCCATCTCTTCCCGGCGATGATCCACGAACGCCTCATAGGATTTCCTGGCGCCCGCCGGCGGCTTGCTGTAGTCCAGCTCCAGATCACCATCCCCGGGGACGTTGCTCCAGCCGTCATGGGCGTAATCCCAGGCGTTGTCGCTGTCGCTGTCGTCGTCCTCTTCCTTCATGTCCTCGTGATCCCACTCCCGGTCCTCGCCTTCGGCCTGAAACGCCGCCAGACGGTCCAGCAGCGCCGGCGTGGTGGGGATCACCAGCAGTTCGGTCCCGTCCTGGAGCCGGATCAGATCCGACGTCTCGACGATCTGCGCCAGCGCTTTCCTCTCGTCCGGAGCCGCTTCGCCCAATATCCAGTTCAGCGAGTCCACGGGGAGCGTGGGGACGAAGTGCGTCCGCCGTCGGCCGCGCGGCTTCGGAAACAGCAGACCCCGCCGCGCGCTCATGACACGGCTCCCACGATCCGCCCGATGTCGTCGGGAAGGCCGCGCATGCAATCCTGCAGAGCGCGATCATCGGGCGATTCGCCCCTGAGGCTCCAGACCGCGTATTCGATGAGCCTGATCTTCGCCATATAGCCGTCCAGCGTCGCCACGGGCATGCGGAGGAGGAAGCGCTCGGTCTCGTGCAGGCGTTCCATCAGGCCGGTCCACACGGGATCGTCCTCGAGTTCGGTGGGGGCCGTCATCGCCTGGTGATACAGCCGGTTCCGATCGGCCATCAGCGAGAGGAAGCGCGTGTCGCCAGCTTCCGCGAGGTCACGTCTTGGGGTAGTGTCGATATCAGCCATCTTCGATCTCCACATGGGTTGATGGTGGTCAGGCCCGATGAGGTGGTGCAACACCAAGTCGGGCCGCTTCGTGCTTGCGAAGTGCCTACATGATAGCTACACTTTGCAGACGTTATCAACTATAAAGTGTAGGCATACTGTAGATGGGGCAGACCACACCGCTCGGCGTTCGTATCGAGGTGGAAACCAAGCAGGCCTTGGAAAAGGCGGCCAAAGCCGACCGGCGGTCTATGGCCTCGCTTGTCGACAAGGTTCTCACCGACTGGCTCCGCGCCAACGGCTTCCTGCCGAAGGAATAACCCGCGCATTCCGCGTTCCCGCCGATCGGGTCCGCGCCGCGTGATGGTCTATCGGCGCCGCAGGCCTATCTATCCGGATAGCATTCATCGAGGCCAATTTTTCAGGACTTGTGATTGCGAGGCCCGGCGGGAGCGAAGGCCCAACCTCTTCCGTCGGGCCGTCACCGCTCCATGTAAGGCATCGGTTGACACACGTAAGGCATGGCCTTACAGTCTCTCTCCATGATCACGTCGTACCGCAGCAAAGCCCTCCGGACGTTCGCCGAGACCGGCGACGGGTCGAAGCTTCCGGTGAAAAACCACGGCCGGGTCCGCCGCATCCTGGCGGCCCTGAACGTCGCGGTGAGGCCGGAGGACCTGAACGTCCCCGGATACAGGTTCCACGGTCTGCACGGCGAGCCGAAGCGCTATGCCGTCGACGCCAGCGGCAACTACCGGGTGACGTTCGGCTTCGAAGGTGAGAACGCGGTCGACGTTGACATCGAGGACTACCACTGATGGAGAACACGACCATGCCCACTCCCATGAAGGGGCTTCCCCCGACGCATCCGGGCGAGATCCTGCGCGAGGACGTGCTGCCGGCGCTGGGCCGGAGCAAGGCCGAGCTGGCCCGCCTGCTGGGTGTGTCGCGCCAGACGCTCTACGATCTGCTGAACGAGAAGCAGCCCGTCACGACCGCCATGGCGCTCCGGATCGGCAAGCTCTGCGGCAACGGCGCGGCGTTCTGGCTCCGGCTCCAGGCGGCCTACGACCTGGCCACCCAGGGGCCGGCGCTCGCGGACGAGATCGCGCGCATTCCCACACTACAAGTGGCGTGATCAGCCGGCGCCCTTCGGCGGCCTCCACTTCGTGCCCGTTTCCATGTGCTCCAGGATGTAGCCCCGCGCGGCGGGCCAGATGTCCGCTGGCTGGTGGGGTGGGTGGAGGTCCTGCAGCATGGCCATCACGGCCGGCGCCTGGGCAAAATAGTCGCGCTCCAGGTCGTCGATGGAATAGCCGTAGAAGTTGGCGGTCTTCGCGATGGCCTTCATGATGCCGTGGGCCTGCACGGCAAGCCGTTCATCCCAATGCCAGACGAGATGCCCGTCGTCCTCAAGCCGACAATGCATGGCCCCCATGCCGTCCATGACGACGATCCGGAGATAGTAGGGCAGCGCTTCGGCATATCGGTACTGCCTCACCAGGGCTGCTGCGGCCTGATGAGAGGCATTCCTGGTCTCGTTCAAGCCTTGGCTGGGATTGATCAATTCCGGGTCGTCCGGACAGGCCTCCAGGGCTCGTTCGAATTCCCGATCCCCAAGCATCCGCCGAAGCGGCTCCAGCAGCCGCATGAGGTCCATTATCCACCTCTCCGTCCCGGGGCGCACGGCCCGCGCGCATGCCCGCCACAGGGCCAGCCTACGCCGCCCTCTGATGGCGGTAAACTCCGCACCCGCCCGCGGCCTATCCTCCGGTCAATGCCCACCGCGAAACTCCGGAGCGATGCATGTACACGGACCGACTCGGCCGCCCCGTTTCCGAAGCCGAAGCCTTCGACGCCAATGGCGTCCTCAAAGACGGCTACGGCCTCCACATCAACCCCCTGATAATGGACGGGCGCCCACGGCCCCGCACCCGCGTCTTCCTCCACGATCAGCCGCCCCCCACGCTCGAGGAGGAAATCCGCACCGCACTCCTGAAGGGGCGCGACGGCCGTTCGGTCGAGGAAGTGCTGGTCAACATGAAGCCGAACGAGATCCAGAAGGTCATAGCCGAAGCCGCGGCCATGTATGTCGGTCGCGCCACGGCGGCCGGCGTGGCCGCTAAGCTCGGCGACGGCCGGGCGATCCTGGACCAGGGCCTGAAGATCATCGACGGGATGCGCTACGGGGCCGCTAGGGCGACCGCCGCCGCCCTTCGCGACGCACGGTACGGCAACCATGTCGGCATGCCCAGCCGCCCCGCGGCAAAGCCCGTCCAGACGCAGGACGCCCGCATGCAGGATGGCCGGGCCACGGTGAATGCCCTGCGCGCGGCGCGCTTTGGTTCGCCGGCATCGGGCGGCGGCGGCGCCAACAGCTTCTAGAGGCGGGCCGGCCGATGACGCATCAGCGCGATATCCAGGACGAGGCGGCCAAGATCTACGCCCGCGACCTTCGCGACGCCCTACGCCGCGCCCGGTACCGCCGGCCGCAAGACGACCTCACCGACGACGACGAATTGGACGAGCGCGCCGACCGCCTCGCCCGACGTGTGGAGTGGCTGCGCAACCGCTGACCCCACACCCGGACAACCCCGTGCGAAACATCCACAGGAGAACCCGATGCCCCGACCCTTCGACGAACGAATCGCCAGCGCCCTCAAGGTAGGCTCCCGCGCCGCCGACGTGCAGCAGCTCGCCGACGACCTGGAGTCCGAACGCGCCGCTCTGGTTGCTCAGGCGGAGGCCGCGCACCGGCGCTCCCTTGACACCTCCCTCGACAGCAAGGCGGCCCGCGCCGCCCGGGACCAGGCGAAGGACCTGGAGTTCGAGGCCGAGCGCCGCGCCGCTCAGCGCGACGAGATGCGGGCGCATTTCGAGGCCAAGACGAAGTCCGACAAGGCCCGCCAGCAGCGCGAGGAATATGAGGCTGCGGCTGCTGAGGCGGACGCCCTGGTCACCGAAATCCGGGACCGGGTTCCGATCATGCTGGCCGAGCTGGCGGCGCTGTTTCAACGGATCGTCGACAGCGATGAGCGGCTGAAGACCGCCAACGCCATCCGGCCCGGCGGCTCGCCGTGGCTGGCGCCGGTGGAGGCGCGGGCGCGAGGCTTCGCCGGCAACGGGATGTGGCCCGATGGCGTGAACCACGTCAAAAGGCTGGTCGACCTGCAGCTCCCGAATTTCGACACCTGGGGCCTCCTGTGGGATGCCAAGGCCTACGGTCGCGGCCCGACCATCGACTACGTCGCGATCCTGGAGCAGACAAAGCGCGACCTCGTGGCCCGGGAGGAGGCGGCGCGCAACCGGTGGAAGCCCTATCGGCTGGAGCATCGATCGGGCGCCATGCTGTTCGTAGGCACCCGTGACGGCGTGCGAGGCATCGACAACGAACCGCGCACCTTCTGGATGGACGACGCCCAGGTCGAGGACGCCCGCAGCAAGCGCATCAAGGTCACCCCTGCGCCGGAACCGGCGGAGGCGGCCGAATGATCTCCACCACGCCGCGGGTTACTCCGATGCGACGGCGTGCCGCGGCCGGCGCCATTCAGCATGGGGCGGCCAGGGCCCCGGCGCCGGCCGCGGATTTCTTCAGGACCGGCGACGATGGCCGCAGCCCGTAACAACGGCTCCAAAACGGTCGCGCGCCGATCTGACGGCAGGTTCGCGCCCGGCAATCCAGGCCGCCCGAAGGGGTCGCGCCACAAGATCACCCTCGCCGTTGAGAGGCTGCTCGACGGCCAGGCCAAGGCGCTGACCCAGAAGGCCATAGACCTCGCGCTCGGCGGCGACATGCAGGCGCTGCGCCTCTGTCTGGAGCGCCTGCTGCCGCCCAGGAAGGACAGGACGGTCGAGATCGCCCTGCCGGCTATCTCCGACGCCGAGGACCATCCCAGGGCCCTGGCGGCCGTTCTGGCGGCTGTGGCGGCCGGCCAGCTCACCCCCGCCGAGGCGCAGCAGTTCGGCGCCGTGCTGGAGATGCACCGCAAGGCCCTTGAGACCGCCGACCTGGAGGCGCGCATCAGGGCATTGGAGCAAAGGACGGACTCGCCATGAAGTCGCTGTCGGAACGCATCGCGCGCCTCGAGGGCGCACCAGGCAATCCAGTCCCACACCTTCGGGCCCTGCGTCAACTCGTCGAGGAGAAGGCCGCGGGCTTCGCGCCCGAAGCGGTCGGGATTTCCCGCGAGCACCGCGAGGCCACGATGTCCCGTGCCGAGCGCGCGGCCTGGGATCGCCGGTTCGGCGACGGCACTGAAATCGAAGAACTGATCAGCGAATGCCGGCGCGCGTCGTGCCCGGCCATCGCTGTCGCGCTGGCGGCGATGTCGCCGGCGGACCTGCAGCTCTGAAAGGGAGAAACCATCATGGGCAAGGTAGTGGGCGCAATACTCACCGTGGCGGCGGCCGTCGCCATCGCCTTTATTCCGAACGTGGGGCTGACCATCGCCAACTTCGTGTTCAACAGCGGCCTCGCCGGATCAGTAGGCGGTGCACTCGCGATCGGTCACGGCCTGGTGACCGCGATCACGATTTCCGGCGTCGCGTCGCTCGCCCATCTTGCCGGGCTCGGGCCATCCGCTCCGAAGCCCGAGACGACGGAAACTTCGATCAAGAACTCCAGGCCGGCCCGCGTGAGCGGCTATGGCCGGTCCCGTGACAGGATCCATGCGGAGTTCTTCGGTTGAGTTCAGTCAACGGCATCGTTCAGCCCCAGGCCGCGATCCTGCTGACCGACGGCGCGCACACGGCCCGGGACGGCCGATTGATGGCTGTCGGCATCAAGGTTGCGATCTTCGACGAGCTGCGGCTCGCGGTGGCGTGGAACGGCCGCGGCGTCGTCCACTTCATCGAGGAAGGGCTGGCCGGCGCCCGTACCCAGCGCGAGGCCCTGGACGCGCTCCCGGCCGTGCTGCGCGACATGGTGGCGCGGAACCGGCGCGAACTGCCCGAGGGCGCGACCGAGGACGAGATAGGCGTCCGGCTCCTGGCCGCGCTCTGGTCCGATGAGGCCGACGAGCCGCGGTTGTGGGCAGTCGAGCCTGATCAGGTGCGCCTCGGCCCCGGATATCGGCCCTATTCTCTGGTCAGGATGAGGGCGATGCTGGACACGCCTACGGATCGCCTGCCGGATATCTTCGGCCGTGCCGTCGACCCTGCCGACCCGGAGAGCTTCGATCCGGCCCGCGACGGCCTGACACTGCTGGAGGCGCAGCGCCGCGATCCCTGGGGCTTCCCCGGCGAGGATGCCCGCTACTGCGCCGGCGGCTTTGCCCACATTACGACGGTGGCGCGGGATGGCATCAGTGAACGCGTGCTGCGGACGTGGCCGGATCGGATCGGAGCGATGATCGACCCTTTCGCCGAACGCCCCCGGCGCGGCCCGGGCGGCCTGTGGTCGCGGTTGCGTGGAAAGGCGGCAGCGGCATGACTCGCGACCTTAACCGACGCCTGGCGAGCCTGGAGGCCCGGGAGAGGGACGCGGAAAGCCGGCGCCTTGAGGCCCGGGATCGGGCGGCAGACAGGGCCCATCTCATCTCCACGATCGTCGAGGCCGTGGACGCCATCCACGAGGCCTCCAGGCAGGCGACCGACGCAGCCCGGATGGTGGCGGCCACGACGCTCAAGGCTCGGGTGCTTGGTTTGATGGGGGACGATCAGCGGCCCGCCGGCGACGACATTCCGATCCTCGACACGGCCGATCTCAGCAACGACGAGCTGGACGTGCTGGAGATCGTGGTGACCCGGCTCAACGAAGAGCGGGCGGCCGGTTGAGCGCTGACCCAGGCCACGGGCTCACCGCGGCGCCTTCTCGATGAGCACGTAACACCCGACGCGACCGCAGCCCCGGCAGCGGAGCCGCCGCTCCAGACGCCGCAGCTCCAGATCCTTCGCATACCCCGTCACATCCAGCTCGCCACGCCGCTTGCAGCGGTCGCACCATGCCAGGACGATGTGCCACGTCCTCAGCCGGCCGACGGTATAGTTGCGGGGCGCCCTGTTCTCCATGCGTTCTCGTCTATGACGATTCGGGGAGAGGGCTCAAGAGACAACCCGGCACAGTCAGCGAATGCCCCATCAAGGCCATTGCGCAGGGCGCAAACGTCCGTTGCCTTCCGCTGTCTTCGGAACCGCTTATTGCCGATCTGTTACCGAGATTGGCGTCCCGCGCCATCGGCCACGCCATAACCCATTGATTTAGTTGGCGCTCCCTAGGGGACTCGAACCCCTGTTTTCGCCGTGAGAGGGCGACGTCCTAGGCCGCTAGACGAAGGGAGCGTGGCCGGCGCGGACAAGGCGCCATAGATAGGCGCGAGGCAGGGTCCCGATCAAGGGAAAAATGGCCCGCGGTTCGCTCAGGCCAGCATGACGATGGGGACGGGCTGGAACGCCGTGCCGTCCGGCGCCAGGCGGAACGCCGCCGCCTCGCCGGCGCGGCCGTCCGCCACCGGCACGATCAGCCAGACCAGCTCCGGCTCCCAGGCCTGGAGCCGGTCGCGCTCCGACGGGTGGGGCGGGCCGCCCGGATGGGAGTGGTAATGGCCGACGATCTCGCGGCCGGTGCCGCGCAGCTCGCGGTGCAGGCGCAGCCGCAGCCGCATATCGATCTCGAAGCTGTCGCCAGGGCTGGCCGACAGGTTGAGGCTTTCCGCGACCTCGTCCACCACCACGGCGTCGCCTTCCGCATGGCCGACGAGCAGGCCGCAGCACTCCTCGGGCCAGGCCGCCTCGGCGGCGCGGCGGATGCGGGCGGCGTCGCCGGGAGAAAGCCGGATCACGGCGCCGCCGGGGCGCCGGGCGCGGCCGGTCCGGGCGCCCGGGGCACGAAATGCAGGGTGCCGAGCACGCCGCCGGTCTGCCGGTCGACCAGCATCAGCTCGCGGCCCTCCGGCAGGTCGAGCAGCACGCGCAGCTCGCGGCCGTCACCGCCGACCGCGACCACCTTGGCGCCGTAGGGGATGGGCACATCCACGTTGCCGATCGCCTTGGCGGCGGGGAGCTGGGCGGCGGGCGGCGGCGCCTTGTCCTTGCCCAGGCCGGCGGCGCGGCGGGCGATGGTGCCGAAGACGATGGCGGCGCAGATCAGCAGCGCGACGCCCAGCAGGATCACGACGATCTTGAGCGTGCGCTGCTTTTGGTCCACTTGTTCGCTCATGTCGCAGATTCCCGATCAGACTGTCGAGGCCGTCATCGGCGAGGACGCCCTCGGAAACCGGCTCGACAAGGCGCTGGCCGTCGCGTTGCCCGGCCTGTCGCGCGCCCGCATCCAGCAGCTTCTCTCGGCCGGCCTGGTGAGCCGCGGCGACGGGCCATCGTGGCGGACGATAGACAACGCCTCCGCCAAGGTCAAACCGGGCGAGCGCTACCGGCTGAAGATCCCGTCGGCAGTGGTGGCCGAGCCGATTGGCGAGGACATCCCGCTCCGGGTGCTGTTCGAGGACGCGCACCTGATCGTCGTCGACAAGCCCGCCGGCATGGTCGTGCACCCGGCGGCGGGCCATGCCGCCGGCACCCTGGTCAACGCGCTGATCGCCCATTGCGGCGACAGCCTGTCGGGCATCGGCGGCGTGCGCCGGCCCGGCATCGTCCACCGGCTCGACAAGGACACTTCGGGCGTGATGGTGGCGGCCAAGACCGACCGGGCCCATGCCGGCCTCGCCAACCAGTTCGCCGAGCACAGCATCGAGCGGGCCTACCGTGCCCTCTGCTGGGGCGTGCCGCGGCCCCGCGCCGGTACGCTGGAGGCGCCGCTGGGGCGCAGCCGCACCAATCGCAAGAAGCGGGCGGTACTGCCCCATGGCGGCAAATACGCGATCACCCATTATGCGGTGCAGGAGGTTTACGGCGAGCCGCCAACGCCGCTGGCCAGCATGGTGGAGTGCCGGCTGGAGACCGGCCGCACCCACCAGATCCGCGTCCACATGGCGTATATCGGCCACGCGGTGATCGGCGATCCCATGTATGGCGGCGGCCGGCGCGGTCGCAAGCTGGCGCCGGCGGTCCAGGAGTTCCTGAAGGGCTTCGGACGCCAGGCGCTGCACGCGGGCCTGCTGGGCTTCGTGCACCCGGTGACCGGCGAAGCCTTGAAGTTCCGCAGCGACCTCCCACCTGAATTGCAGGCGCTGGCCCGCATCCTGGCCGAATGATGGGGTTCGGCCTCCCGCCTTTCCGGGATCGCAGCGCTGCCGACGAGGGAGGGAATTGGCGTTTCGCGGCGCGATCCCCTAGATTCAAAGAATGACCAAAGGATCCGAGATGTCGTCCGCACAGCTCCCGGCCCTGCTCAGCCCTGAAGGCAGCCTGACCCGCTACCTGCAGGAAATCCGCAAGTTTCCCATGCTGGGGCAGGAGGAGGAGTACATGCTCGCGCGCCGCTGGCACGACCACGGCGACACCGAGGCCGCCCACAAGCTGGTGACCAGCCATCTGCGGCTGGTGGCCAAGATCGCCATGGGCTACCGCGGCTACGGCCTGCCGCTGGGCGAGCTGATCTCCGAGGGCAATGTGGGGATGATGCAGGCGGTCAAGCGGTTCGACCCGGAGAAGGGCTTCCGGCTGGCCACCTACGCCATGTGGTGGATTCGCGCCTCCATCCAGGAATACGTGCTGCGGTCGTGGTCGCTGGTGAAGATGGGGACCACGGCGGCGCAGAAGAAGCTGTTCTTCAACCTGCGGCGCATCAAGGG
>WGNW01000112.1 GCA_016124315.1 Alphaproteobacteria bacterium | reverse complement strand
TCATGGCCGCCGCGCTGGCCCTCGGCGCCTGCGCCGGCACCCCGGCCACCGACCCGGCGCAGATTGCCGCCATCAAGGCGACGATCCACCGCGACTTCGCCCTCACCTGCCCGGCCGCCGACCCGGACTTCGTGTTCTGGAGCTACGAGGCCGAGGCGATGAAGCCGAGCGAGTTTGTGCCCGGCGGTCTGATCTACCTGCCGGCCCGGTACCGCCGCGCGTTGGGAAGCCCGGCGATGCAGAGCCGCGTCAGCCACGAGATCGCCCACACCTGCGGCGCCGACGAGAAGACGGCCCGCGCGGTCTCGCGCGTCTGGGCAGGGAGGTAGATCATGCTGACCCCTCGCCAGCACCAGGTCCTGAAGTTCATCGCCGAACGGCAGCAGTCGACCGGCATCACGCCCAGCTACGCCGAGATCGGCGCGCATATGGGCATCGCATCGAAGTCGACCGTCTCGGGGATCATCTACCGCCTCGAGGAGCGCGGCTTCATCCGCCGGCCGCTTCAGAAGTGGCGCAGCATCGAAATCCTGAAGATGCCGGGGTCGACGCCGGCAGCCGACGATCCGATGGCCGACCTGCTGCGCCGCTTGGCCGATCACGCCCGGCAGGAGGCCGACGCCTTGCTGCAGGACTTCACCGAAGACGGCATCTGGGTCGGCGGCGACGAGCTGGGCGAATACCTGGCCGACACCAAGGCGCTGATCGCCGAGGCCGAAGCCGCGTTGGGAGGCCGGGCATGAGCCGCGAAGAGCATGCCCTGCGCATCCGGATTGGCTGGTACGAGGCCGCCGGGTGGACCACCGCCGATCACTGGCATTGCACCGACGGCTCCTATGGCTTCAGGGCCACCGACCCGCGAGGCAACGTCTACGCCGTCGAGAACGGCCGCCAGACGCTGGTGCGCGCCGCCGGCCCCATGAGCAAGGCCGAACGGCTCCGGAATGCCGCGGCGGTCATCCTGGCGCAGGAGATCACCACTGCCGACGAACGCCACACCGCCTACGCGATGCAGGACATGGCCCGCGAGATCGAGGCCGGTGCTGTCGCCGCCGCCGAATAATCCCATCAGCAGGAGAACCCAACCCATGGCCGAAGTCCTGACCGCAGAGAGCGCCGCCAAGAGCAGCGACATCGCCGTCCTCGTCGAGAAGACCCCTTCGATCGTGCTGCTCGACGCCAAGAAGTTCGAGGACTTCTACGACGAGATACGCCGGGAATGCGAGGCACATGAACCCGACCTTTCCACCGAGAAGGGGCGCAAGGCCATCGCCTCCCTCGCCTACAAGGTCGCGCGCACCAAGACGGCGATCGACGATGCCGGCAAGGCGCTGAACGAGGATGCCCGCAAGCAGATCAGCGTGGTCGACGCCGCGCGCAAGACCATCCGCGACCGGCTCGACGCCCTCAAGGATCAGGTCCGCAAGCCGCTGACCGATTGGGAGACTGCCGAGAAGGCGCGCAAGGACGAGGTCTTCCAGCGGATCGAGATCTACCGCGACGCCGGCAACGTGACGATCGTGGACAGCAGCGACGACATCTCTGCCCAGCTCGAGAAGATGCGGGCCGAAACTATCGACCCCGACGTCTTCCGGGAGGACACGGAGCGCGCCGGCGACATCCTCGCCGCGACGATCCGCACCCTGGAGCAGGCGCTGGAACGGGTCCGCCAGGAAGAGGCCGACCGCGCCGAGCTGGAACGGTTGCGCCAGGAGCAGGCCCGCCGGGACGAGGAAGACCGGATCGCCCGGGAGAACGCCAGAGAGGCGGAGGAGCGTGCCGCCCGCGAACGCGAAGCCGCCGAACGGGTTGAGCGCGCCCGGCAGGAGGCCGCCGAAGCAGCCGCTCGGAAAGCCGAGCAGAAGGCCAGGGAGGAACAAGAAGCCCGCGATTGGGCGCACCAGGAGGAACTGGAAGCCGAACGCCGCCGGGCCGACCATCTCGCCGCCCAGGAGGAATCCGCCGCCGAAGAGAAGCGTCGCGCTGCGGACCGGGAACACCGCCGGATCGTCCTGACCGAGGCCATGAACGCGATCATGCAGGCCGGCGACATCGGTGAGGACCAGGCCCGCTCCGTCGTGCTGGCCATCTCGCGCGGCAACATCCCCCACGTCAGCATCGGGTTCTGAGCCATGAAGATCGCCGCCCCCACCAATCCGAAGACCGAGAACGCCTATCCCATCCACGCCCCGGGCATCTATTTCGGGCTCAGCGACACCGACTATCACGCCGACCCGGCGCTGGGTTCGACCGGCATCAAGCGCCTGCTCGCCTCGGCGCCGGACTACTGGTGGCAGTCGCCGCTGAACCCGGCGCGCGAGCCCGAGACGGACACGCCGTCCAAGATGTTCGGCCGGGCGCTGCATCGCTGCGTCCTCGAGGGCCGCGATCGCTTCGTGACCGAATACGCGCCCACCGATCATTCCGGCAACATCAAGGCCGGCAAGGAGGAACGGGAGCGGATCGAGAGCGCGCGCATGAAGGCCCTGAAGCGCGACGACTACAACCGCATCCTCGCGGCCGCGGCTTTCATCAAGGCCAACCCGCACCTGGCGCGCGCCTTCGAGAACGGCAAGTCGGAGGTCTCGATCTTCTGGGAAGAGGATGGCATCCGCTTCAAGGCCCGGCACGACTACCTGAAGCTCAACGCCATCGTCGACCTGAAGTCGATCCGCAACACCCGCCAGAAGGAGTTCCAGCGGGCCTGCCGCGACGCGATCGCCGAGTACGGCTACACCATCAGCGCCGAACAGTACTGCGAGGGCCGGCGCCGGATGGCCGGACTCCTCGCCGACGGCGCGGTCTTCGGCGACCACGATCCGGAATGGCTGCGCGCCGTCGCCGACAACGAGGCCTTCGCCTTCGTGCTGGTCTTCTGGCAGGCCGAGGGCTCGCCGATCAGCCACGGTTTCCAGATTAGCCCCGGCAATCCACTGCTGGAGTCGGCACGCTACGAGATCGATCTGGCCGTCGACGCCTACAAGCGGTTCATGGAGCGCTTCGGCACCGACACGGCCTGGATGCTGGCCGAACCCCTGCAGGAATTGGATGCAACAGATTTGCCGATCTGGTTTCAGCAGCAGCGATTTGTGGGAGCATGACGATGAACAACGAGACGATCACCGAAGACGGCGAGATCATCACCGAAGACCAGATGCCCGTTGCCATGACCACGAGCCTCGCGGTTCAACTCCAGAAGGCGGAGATCGACCAGCTCGTCACCACGGCGCGGGCCTATCCCCGGTCGCTGCGGCGCGTGCAGGCCGCGATCCTGAGCATGGCCACCCTCGACCAGGAGTCGGCCGAGGAATGCATGTACGCCCTTCCCCGCGGCGGCAAGCCGATCAAGGGCCCGTCGATCCGCTTTGCCGAGATCCTGAAGCAGTCCTATGGCAACTGCCACTCCGCCGCCCGTGTCGTTCACGTCGACCGCGGCGAGAAGTACGTCGAGGCCGAGGGCGTGTTCGTCGACTTCGAGACCAACGCCCGCTCCACGGCGCGGGTCCGGCGCCGGATCAGCGACCGCAACGGCAAGGTGTTCAACGACGACATGATCATCGTGACCGGCAATGCCGCCTGCTCGATCGCCATGCGTAACGCCATCCTCGCCGGCGTGCCGAAGCCGCTCTGGCGCAAGGCCTACGAGACGGTGCAGGCCACGATCACCGGCGACGTGACCACGCTGGCCGTCAACCGGGAGAAGGCCATCAAGGCGCTGGCGGCTTATGGCGTGAAGCCGGAGCAGATTTTCCGGGCGCTTGGCCGCGAAGGTCTTGAGGACATCTCCGTCGACGACATCGCCACGCTGCGCGGTATGTACGCCGCCCTGAAGAACGGCGAGGCGACCGTCGAGGAAATGTTCCAGACCACCGTCAAGGGCGTGTCCGACCACCAGAAGGTCAGCAATCCGCTCTCCGATGAGCCGGCACCGAAGGAAGGCAAGAAGGCTGCAACCGAGCCGGCGGAGGCCGAGGCCGCCGACGAGGCGACCGGTGGCGAGGATGCCGGCGAAGACAATTCCCAGGGCGACGCATCAGCCGATGAGCCCACCACAGTGCACACGTCGTCGGAGGACGGCGACCTGGCACATGACGAGCCCCGGGGGCGCACCGAGCCGCAAGGTGACGACGCCTCCGGGGCCGATGGAGCCGCCCAGGGCGAGATGCTGGGCGGCGAGGACCGCGCCGAGAGCGAGTACGACGCGCTCATGCGCAAGATCAAGTCGGTCGCCTCGGAAGCCGCGATCGCCGACATCCGCGCCACCCACCAGGATCTGATCATGAGCCTGGATGGGGACGAGGCGATCTTCTGGGAGAACGCGCTTGATGCCGCGAGACAGCGGGCCAAGGTGCGGAAAGGGGGTGCGCGGTGACCCACGAACCGCTGCTGAAGGTCGGCGACGCGCTGGAATCGGTCTGGGGTCCTGAAGATCAGGAGGGCAGTCAGGTCGGCATGACGCTGGATGATCGCTGCTCGTCCTACTACCACGCCAACAGAATCACCGTGGACCGGCTCGAAGGCCCGATGGGCTGGTATCTGGTCGCCGTCGGTGACATGGAGGACGGCCGCAAGATGGTCATCCCCCTGCACATGGCGGAAAGCATCAGGTGGAAGCCATGACCGACTTCGGCCGCTTCCATAACGCCCTGCGGATCATGATCAACCTGGACCGCCACGAGCTGGTGGCAGCTGGCATCCTCAAGCACGGCGACCACAATGCCTGGGGAACGTTCCACCGCGATCCCTACCGCTGGTTCATCCGCGCGCCCGACGCACAGGCCCGGAAGCTGTGGGGCCTGATCGAGAGCCGACAGCCGGAGAGGTTGAAATGTACATGACCTTCGACGGCAGCCCGTGGGGCTACGAATCCGACCTGGACGTGGAAATCAGCCACATCACCGGCAGTCCGTTCGACCCCGACGGAGACAATCCGGTTGAATGCGAATGGGCCATCCAGGGATGGACGCGCGATCAGCACGCCGCGATCCCGGACGACATGGTCGAGAAGCTGGATGAAGCGACCATCGCTTACGTCATCAACCTGAGCGAGCGCCGGATGCGTGCGCTCGGCTGGGAAGGGCCGTGCGATGATGTTTTGCTGATCTCGACGCGATCCAGCAAGGATGTGGTCGAGATGGGCGGCGACGACTGCATCATTGCCCGCATCAAGTTCGAGACGCTGCCCGCCAAATTGGGCGATGTGGACGAAGCCAACGCCCGCCTGATAGCCGCCTACTCCGACCTGCTGGCGGCCCTGACGGACACCCTCCGGATGCTGGAGGCCGCGCATCACCAGCTCGGCGTGACCGACCCCAAGATCGTGGCCCGGAAGAACAAGGCCCGCGCCGCCATCGCTGCCGCGACGGGAGAGCCGGGATGACGCACCCGATCCCCGACGCCGCGCTGTCGCAGCACGTCCTGATCGTCGGCATGACGGGCGCCGGCAAGACCTATACGGCCAAGGGTCTTGCCGAACGCCTGATCCGCGACGGGCGTCGGGTGTGCGTGATCGATCCGCTTGGCGTCTGGGCAGGGCTGCGCAGCAGCACCGACGGCAGCGGGCCTGGGCTGCCGGTGCTGATCTTCGGCGGAGAGCATGGGGATGTGCCGATCCGCGACGACATGGGCCGCGCCGTCGCCGGCATCGTGGCGGATGCGTCGTGCCCGCCCAGCATCATCGACCTGTCGGAGATGTCCGGCGGCGAGATGAAGCGCTTCATGACCGGCTTCGCCTCCGAGGTCTACAAGGCGAACCGGCTACCGCTGCACCTTTTCGTCGACGAGGCCGACGAGTTCATCCCGCAGCAGCCGATGCCCGACGCGACGGTGCTGTCCGGCGAAATGGACCGCATCGTCCGCCGCGGACGCGCCCGCGGATTCCGCGTGACCATGATCACCCAGCGGCCGGCGGTGCTGCACAAGAACGTCGTCACCCAGGCCGCTACCCTGGTGGCCCTGCGCCTGGTCAGCAAGCAAGACCGGGACGCCGTCGACGGCTGGATCAAGGGCGTGGCCGATGCGGCTGAGGGCAAGCGCGTCCTCTCCGCGCTGCCTGGGCTCGATACCGGGCAGGGCTGGGTCTGGTCGCCGCAGGCCGGCGTGCTGGACCTGGTAACCTTCCCTCCGATCAGCACCTACGACAGCAGCCGCACGCCAGAGGCCGGCCACGACTACCGGGCGCCGACGCTCGCGAGCATCGATGTCGCGGCCATCGCGGAGAAGCTGGAGGCGCTGGGCGATCACCAGCAGGCCGAGAAGCCGAGGAAATCCAAGGCCGACCAGGACCGGATGCTTGCTGACTTGCAGGCCCGGCATGCTGAAGAGCTGAAGTCGGCTTTTCGAGACGGCTACCTGACCGGCCACGGCGATGCCATGGGTGCAGCAGCCGAGCAGATCATTGCGGCCGCACGGGCGCTGACGAAGCAGCCGGCGCCGGATGCCATCCGTAGTACGGAGGGCGTGACGCCACCCGCTCCCCCTCAGCCCGCGCGCCAGCACCGGCCGGCGCCCGCCAAGATGGGCGGCGGACAGCGGCGCATGCTCGATGTGCTGGTCAGCCGACATCCGGACAGGCTCACCAGGGCGCAGTGGGGCACGCTGGCGAAGCTGCGACACACCGGCGGCACGTTCGGCACCTATCTTTCCAGGCTGAAGGGCGCCGGGCTCGTCGAAGACGACGGCACCCTGTTCTGGGCCAGCGATGAGGCCGTGCGGCAGTTCGGCGCCGACGCGCCCAAGCCCGAATCCGCCGCAGCGATCCGCGAACACTGGATTGCCGTTGTGGGCTCCGGCGCGGCAGGGCGGCTGCTGGCGGCATTGGTGGACGAGTTTCCAGGATGGATGAGGAGAGAAACGCTCGCCACCCTGACCGATCTGTCGGCCACGGGCGGCACCTTCGGAACCTACCTGTCACGCCTGCGCGGCAATGACTTGATCGAGGAAGATGGCGGTCTTCTGCGGGCCAGCGCGGACCTGTTTATGGAACCGGCGCCATGACGCCCCTTCTCCCCGGCGCCCTGATTGTCCTTGGCTGCATGGGCGCGACCTTCGTGGCCGTGATCGGCCTGTGTATCGCCCTCGCGGCGAAGTGGATGAGGTGAGAGATGAGCGAGAAACTGTGGGCCAATCCTGCGGGCGAAGGAGGCGGAGCATGGCTGACATCGCCAAACTGATGGCACTCGAAATCGCCGATAACTGGGAAACCATGGCCGCTATGGAGGCTGACAGTACGCCTGAGCGCAGGGCGACACTTCGGGAATGTGCCGACCTGATCCGCATGATGGCCAACCGAGAGACGCCAGACTGCCCTTATGCGTCGCCGTTTCGATACTGCCCCGAGTGCGTCGTCAGCCCGTGCCCCATCGGCCTTGGAAAGAAGGACACCGACCATGGCTGAGGACATTCTTGATCGCGCCGAGAAGGCGCTGGCGGGGATTACGGAGGGGCCGTGGATCGTCAGCGGCCGTTGGTCGTATTACGACCACATGCTCTACGTGGAACGCGAAGGGGCGGAAATCTGCTACATCGCCAGCCGGGATGATGGCGACAACGATGCCCCGGATGCGCCGGTTATGGGCGAGGCTTTAGCGAATACCCGCTTCATCGCCGCCTCGCCTGATCTGGTCCGCGACCTGGCGGCCGAGGTCCGGCGGCTGCGGGAGGGGTTGCGCAAGATCGCCAGCTATGACGACGAAGGCGCCAGCAATGCCCTAGCGGAGTTGGAGGGCGTGCTTTCTGGCCTTCTGCCGTGGCTGGAAGACGCCGAGACCAAGAGCCTTGTCGGCGACGAGGGATGTCTATGGGGCGCCGAGCATGTCCGCGCGGCTCTTGCCGGGAAGCCATCCCAGCCCACCGACGAGGACGTGGAGGCGGCGGCGCGGGCGATCTATGCGATCCGCCCATTCGTCGTCGCATCGACCAGCACGACCATGGGCGCGCAGATCGGCCGCACCTTCGATTGGGACGGCGCCCCTCACTACTACCAGCAGGACATGCGCGGCCTCGCCCGTGCGGCCCTGGAAGCGCGGGGGCGGTGATGGAGCGCGCGCTGCCTGACTCCCATGCGCTCCAACTCGTCTACCGTGCGCCGGACGGCAGCACCGTCTCCACCGAGATCGCCGTCCCAGCCGATCAGGTCGACTTCGGCCGCGGCGCCAACGACCTTCTCGACGCCATGATGGATCCACATCGCCGTCGGGAGTGGCTGGTCAGGATGGGCCTCTCGCTGGGCTACGGGATCGCAGACCGGCTGGACCGGGGGATGTGATGGGCGATTCGCGCCATCGGAAGAGCGACCCGGTCTATGTCTCGGCGCGGTACCTTGCGGAGAAGACGAGCTTTTCCGCACGCTGGTTTACTGGCATGGCTGCGGCGGGCAAGATTCCCGGCGCCTACAAGCCCAAGAGCGCCTGGCGGTTCGATGAGGCGCGGTTCTGGGCATGGTGGCACAGATCGGAGCGAAAGGCGCCCACATGGCAAGAAACATCTACAAACGGGGGAAAGTCTATTGGGGCCGGGTCACACGTAAGGGCCGTGAGCACCGGGAGTCTCTTAAGACAGATGATTGGGCTACCGCCAAGAGGCGCCTGAAGGACTGGATCACGCGGCTCGATGCCGCCGATTGGGGCGATGTCCAGCCCATGAGGTTCGACGACGCCATGATCCACTTCCTCGGGCATCACCTGCCCACGCTCCGACCAAGTTCTCAGCGCCGCTATCTCACCAGCATCCGCATGATGACGCCCTACTTCGAGGGAAGGCTGCTGCACGACATCAACCATGCCGCCATGGCCGATTACGAGCATCGCCGGCGGGCCGATGGCGCCAGCGCCCCGACCGTGCGCCGTGATCTGGCCTGCCTGTCATCCATGTTCGAGAGCGTCATCCTCGACAAGGAAGTGGAGATTCTGAACCCGGTGCCGACCTTCATGAAGAAGCGCAAGAAGCGCGGCAACCTGAAGGAGTCTCCCGCACGCATCCGCTATCTCTCCCACGACGAGGAGGTGGCGCTGCTGAATGCCTGCTCCGGCCGCCTGAAGTATCTCCGGCTCATGATCGTCTTCGCCATCGATACCGGACTGCGGCTCGAGGAGCAGTTGTCCCTGGTGCACGCCCAGATCAACCACCAGCGCAAGGAAGTCACGATCAAGCAGACCAAGAGCGGGGTGCCGCGCGTCGTTCCCCTGCTGCCGCGCTCGGCACAAATTGCGGCACAGCAACCGATCCCAATCAGGAGGCCGCATTATCTCTTCCACAAGAAGTCGACCGGCGACCGCTACGGCAAGTTGACCCGCGGTCTCGCCTCGGCCTGCAAGGCGGCCGGGATCGCCGAACTCCGCTGGCATGATCTGCGGCGGACCTGCGGATGCCGGTTGCTTCAGGACCACCGACTCAGCATGGACGAGGTCAGCAAGTGGCTGGGGCACTCCTCGGTGAAGCAGACGGAGCGGGCCTATGCCTTCCTTTCCGTCGACCAGTTGCATAAACGTGTCGGCACAATTCCCGGCACATAGCACGCGGATTATTTCGGGATCATGGGCTAAGTGATTGATTTTGGTAGCGGAGGAGGGACTTGAACCCCCGACACGCGGATTATGATTCCGCTGCTCTAACCAACTGAGCTACTCCGCCCCAGGCGTGCGGCGCACGGGGCCGCGCGAGAGCGCGGATATAAGGCCCCCTCCGGCCCCGTGTCAAGCCATTGGGGCCGCGCCGCTCCCATCGCCGCGGAACCGCCTCCGGCATGCGTCGTTTACAGGGCCAGTCTGCAACAGCATGGAAGCAAAAGCCATGAAACTGACCCCCCTCTTCGTCGCCACGGCCGTCGCGCTGGGCGCCACCGCGGCCTGGGCCGGCGACACCGAGACCCATGCCGAGAAGAAGCTGGAGGAGATCCAGCGCGAGCACCTGAAGGACGATCAGAAGGCGCAGGAAAAGGCCACCAAGGCCGTCCAGGAGGAGCAGCGCGAGCAGCTCAAGGACGCCCAGAAGGACTCCCGCCGGGCGCTCAAGGGCTGGACCGATCCGGACAAGGTGAAGGACGTCCAGGAAGAGCACCGCGAGGCGCTCAAGGACCAGCAGAAGGCGACCATGGAAGAGATGAAGGACCGCCACGAAGCCGAACGCGAGCTGCTCAAGGACGAGCAGAAGCAGAACTGAGGTTACGGCGGCTGCTCCGGCAATGGGGCGGCCGCCCCATCGGCGTCGCCGGGGAAGGCGCAGCTCAGCCCGGAACGCAGTCCGTCGGCGAGCGCCGCGCCGGGACGGCCGGTTCGCCGCCGCTCGCGGAGCCGTCCGGCGAGGTTGTCGCGGTCTTTCGCCGCAGGACGAAGAGGACCCTGTTGGAGAACAGCTCCTCGTCGGACCAGTGAGAGACCTCCTCCCGCAGCTCCGGCGTCATGTATTCCCGGCCCAATTCCGGGAAGAGAACCCTTTCCTCCACAATGTCGAACCAGCGGGCGAACGCCGCCCTGAAATCGGCGCGGCTCAGCCGGTTGAGATAGGTGTTGGGGCGGCCGCGGCCGCGGCGCAGGTGGTCCCAGGGCTCCAGCGAACCGGTGCGATCGAGCGGGTAATCCCATTCCAGCACATGGCCGCCGGTGATGCCGGTGAAAATGTTGGGCCGGATGAGGGCGAGGCCCGTGACCGAGAGCGCCGAGGCCATCATTTCGACCGCGGTCTCGACGTCGGAGAGGTGCTCGAAGACGTCCTCGGAGACGACCAGATCAATGCTGCCGACGGCGTCCCAGGACAGCGGATCGGCGATATCGGCGGTCACCAGCGGCACGGCCGACCAGGGATGCCGTGCCCGCAGGGCCGCAAGCTCGCGGCGGGCGGAGAGGAAGTAGCGGGCCAAACTCTTGAACGCCCTGAGCGGACCGTTGCGCCGGACCACTTCCGGAAGCGCCGAGAGGGACAGCAACGGAACCTGGACATCGAGTCCGACGACGTCCCAGCCCATGGCCTGCATCATCAGGAGACGAATCGGCCGGTTGCCGCAGCCCAGGTCCAGAATCCGCGCCCCCCTGATGCTGCGGCCCGTGTAGTGCCGGAAGGTCTCCTCGTACTCGGCGACGTCGCGCAGTTCTCGGGAAAAGCGGAGGTCGTCACGGAGCGCCGCTATGCGCCGGTACTTGCGCACGAGGTGCGCGCCTTCCCAGAAGATGTTCACGGCCTTCGGTGCCCGTCCGGATCAGGACCAATCGGGCGGCTGAGGGCGGCGCCGGCCAGCGCAGAGCTCGACAGCCCAACGCAACAGCCGTCCCGGGCTCGACAAGAGCAAATATAACGGATACGAAACTAGACATTCGAAGCGGATGCCCGAATAATAAGCAAGACCATCCGTCATGAAGGCGCACTCTCCCCGCTCCCTTGCCTACAGGGATTCTGGCATATGCATTGTAAGTTCGGCATCTGTTGGCCAGCGCCGCGCCCGGACAGTAACCATACTGCCAGCTTTTAAATAGAGTCCTTAAAATCCCGTCCCTGTCAACTGGCTGTAGTCTGACGGCAGGTCCGGCGGCGGCGCCGCGCGGAACGGCCGCGGCAGGAGTCGGGCGGGACGCCCGGAGGCGAGCCTGCGCAGGGTTCAGTTTCTCGCCCGCTCGGCGCCGATGATCCAGCCGCCGCCGAGCACCCGGTCGCCGTCATAGGCGACGCAGGCCTGGCCGGCCGACACGCCCTCCTCCGGCTCCACCAGCGACACCACCGCCCTGCCCGCCCCCAGCGGACGGATCACGCCGGGCACCGGCGGCCGGGTGGAGCGCAGCTTCACCGCCACGTCCATCCCCGCTTCCGACAGCGCCCCGGCGAGCCAGTTCAGTTCCTTGACGTAGACGTCGGTCACCGACAGCGCCTCGCGCGGGCCCACCACCACGCGCCGGGTCTCCGGCTCGATGCGCACCACGAACAGCGGCGCATTGCCGTCGGTGGCGCCGCCGCCGATGCCCAGCCCCTTGCGCTGGCCGATGGTGTAGTGGATCACGCCGTCGTGGCGGCCCAGCACCCGGCCGTCCAGGTGGACGATGTCGCCGGGCGCGCCGGCGCCGGGCCGCAGCCGCTCGATCACCGCGCCGTAATTGCCCGAGGGCACGAAGCAGATGTCCTGGCTGTCGGGCTTGTCGGCCACCGGCAGGCCGAAGCGGACGGCGTGAGCGCGGGTTTCCTCCTTGGCCATGCCGCCGAGGGGAAAGCGCAGGAAGTCGAGCTGCCCGGCGGTGGTCGCGAACAGGAAATAGGACTGGTCCTTGGCGGGATCGGCCGCCCGGTGCAGTTCGGCGCCATCCGGGCCGCCGATCCGGCGGACGTAGTGTCCCGTCGCCAGGCACGCGGCGCCCAGGTCGCGGGCGGTCTCCAACAGGTCGCGGAACTTCACCGTCTGGTTGCAGCGGACGCAGGGGATCGGCGTCTCGCCGCGCAGGTAGCTGTCGGCGAAATCGTCCATCACCGACTGGCGGAAGCGGCTTTCGTAGTCGAGCACGTAATGGGGAATGCCCAGGCCCTCGGCGACCCGCCTGGCGTCGTGGATGTCGGCACCGGCGCAGCAGGCGCCCTTGCGCGACACCGCGGCGCCGTGGTCGTAGAGCTGCAGGGTGATGCCGACCACGTCGTAGCCCGCCTCCGCCAGCAGCGCTGCCGTCACCGAACTGTCGACGCCGCCGGACATGGCGACCACGACCCTTGTGTCCCGCGGCGGCTTGCCCAGGCCCAGGTCGATGGCGGGAACGGTCCCGAATGCGGCTGCCGTGCTCATGGGCTGGCTATATAGCGGCGGCGCCCGGACGAGCAAGCACGGCCTGCGCGCTTGCCGCGTGACTTGCGGACGGGCGCCCTATAAAACCCACGCCCATGATCGACCATTCCGCGCTCTGCGACCAGATCGAGGCCATCGCCCGCGACGCCGGCAAGGCCATCCTCGCCATCTACAACACGGATTTCGACGTCCGCCGCAAGGAGGACGCCTCGCCCGTCACCGAGGCCGACGAGAAAGCCGAGGCCGTGATCTTGGAAGGCCTCGCCCGCGTGGCGCAGGGCATTCCCGTGGTGGCCGAGGAGAGCGTCGCAGCAGGACACATCCCGGACATCTCCGGCGGCCGCTTCTGGCTGGTGGACCCGCTCGACGGCACCAAGGAATTCGTCAACCGCAACGGCGAGTTCACCGTCAACATCGCGCTCGTCGAAGACGGCGAGCCCGTGCTCGGCGTGGTCTACGCGCCGGCCACCGGCCGGATGTTCTGCGGCACCGGCGCGACCGCCCGGACGGCGACGCGCGGCGCCGACGGCACGTTTCCGGCCGCCGCGCCCATCGCCGCCCGTATGGCGCCGGCCGACGGCCTCACCGTGGTCGCCAGCCGCTCCCACCGCGACTACAAGACCGAGGAGTTCCTCAAGGACTATCCGGTGAAGGAGCTGAAGGCGGCGGGCAGCTCGCTCAAGCTGTGCCTGGTCGCCGCCGGCGAGGCCGACATGTATCCGCGTCTCGGGCGTACCATGGAGTGGGACATCGCCGCCGGCCACGCCGTGCTGCGCGCCGCCGGCGGCTCGGTCACCACCGTCGACGGCGGTCCCTTCCGCTACGGCAAGCCGGGCTTCGAGAATCCGTTCTTCATCGCCTGGGGCCGCCGCTAGAGCAGCGCAGGGCGGCGACCGCGAGGCAGACGAAGCCGGCCAGCTTCAGGCCCGCGACCACCATGTGCCCGGTTTCCCACCGCGTCCTGATCGACTCGAAGTCCGCCGGCAGCGGTCCGGGGCGCCAGGTGGCCAGCACGCCGTTGGCCGGCGCCACCCAGGCGAACCAGACGGCGAGGCCCAGCGCATAGAACGCCGCGGCGGCGAGCGCGGCGCGGAACGCCCGCCGTTCGGAGCGGAGCACCCAGGCGAGCGCGAAAAGGATGACGATGGCCGCGATGTCGATGGGGCCGCCCACCAGCCCGAACAGCTCGAACTGGCCGTTGAACACCGTCGCCTCGCGCCACAGGGCCGGCGTCCAGACCAGCAGGCGCGGCGGCGCCTCCAGCACGTGGGCGTAGGACGGCCCCAGGCTCAATGCGTCGATCACCAGGGCTGCGACCGAAAGCAGGGTACGTCCCGTCATGGCTGTCTCCCGTCCGGCAGAGGGTGCCGCCGCCACGCTCAGGCCAGGAAGCCGATGGTCACCGAATCGATGGCGTAGAGGGCGAAGGCGATCACCGCCACCGCGGTGATGCGGTTGAGGAGCAGCATGTGCCGGTCCTCGATCTTGTGGTGCAGGATGCCGACGATGACGACCAGCGACACCCACCAAAGGGTCGAGCCGGCCAGCACGCCCAGCACCACATTGGCGGCGGCCACCAGGTTCATCCCCGTGCTCATGCCCCACGCCACGAACAGCGCCGCGAACGCCGCCAGGGTGATGGGGTTGCTTACGGTGAGCACGAACGTGGCCAGCAGCGGCCTGATGCCGCCATTGCCCATGATCTCCTTCTGCTCGTAGTGCGGATGGGACCGCCAGAGGATCCAGCCCAGTCCCAGCAGCAGGATCGCGCCCGGCACCCGGAACCAGGCCTCGTGGGCCTCGACGAAGCTAGCCACGGCGGTGAGGCCGAGCGCCGCCACCAGCGCGAAGGCGGCGTCACCCAGGGCGGCCCCCATGCCGGCCACCAGGCCGGCGACGCGGCCCTTGCTGAGGGTCCGGTGGATGCACAGGATGTTCACCGGCCCCATGGGCGCGGCGACGATGATCCCGACCAGCAGGCCCTTGATGAAGAGCGGCAGGCTATCCATGTGCCCGCAGGGTTTCGTTGAACCTTATGGGCTCTCCCGCGGGCGCGTCGGCGAGCTGATCGTCCCACATCACCCGCTGCCCGCGGATGATGGTGCCGATCGGCCACCCGGTCACCTGTTTGCCGGCAAAGGGCGTCCAGCCCGCCTTGCTGGCGATCCAGCTGTCTTCGATGGTCCTGGTCGCTTTCATGTCCACCAATGTGTAGTCCGCGTCCCAGCCCACCGCGAGGCGACCCTTGCGGGACAGCCCCCAGATGCGGGCCGGGCCGGCGCTGGTGAGATCCACCAGCTGGTGTAGGTTGAGCCGCCCGGCGTTGACGTGGTCGAGCATCAGCGGCACCAGCGTCTGCACCCCGGTCATGCCCGACGGGCTGCCCGGATAGGGATTCGCCTTCTCTTCCAGCGTATGGGGCGCGTGGTCCGAGCCCAGCACGTCGACGATGCCGTCGGCGATGCCGCGCCACAGGCCTTCCCGGTGTGCGGCAGTGCGGATCGGCGGGTTCATCTGCGCCCGCGACCCCAGCTCGTCGTAGCAGTCGGGCGCGGCCAGCGTCAGGTGCTGGGGCGTCACCTCGACGGTGGCGATGTCCTTGTTGCGCGCCAGCAGCGCGATCTCGTCGGCGGTCGTCACATGCAGCACGTGCACCCGCCGGCCGGCGCGACGCGCCAGCGCCAGCAACCGGTTGGTGGCGATGATCGCCGACTGGTCGTCGCGCACCACCAGATGGGAGTGCACGTCGCCGGCGACCGCCAGTTCCTTGCGCTCGCGCATCCGCTGCTCGTCCTCGGAGTGGACGGAGACGCGGCGCGAGCCGTTCTGCAGCACCTGCAGGATGACGTCGTCCTCGTACACCAGCAGGTCGCCGGTGGAGGCGCCCATGAACAGCTTGACGCCGCAGCAGCCGGGCAGCCGCTCCAGGTCAGCCAGCAGGGCGACGTTCTCGGCCGCCGCGCCGACATAGAAGGCGTGGTCGCACCACATCCGCCCGCGCGCCCGCTCCAGCTTGTAGGCCAGCGCGTCGGCCGTGGTGGTCGACGGCTTGGTGTTCGGCATCTCGAAGACCGCCGTCACGCCGCCCAGCACCGCGCCCCGGCTGCCCGACTCAAGGTCCTCCTTGTGCTCGAGGCCCGGCTCGCGGAAATGCACCTGGCTGTCGATCACGCCGGGCAGCAGATGCAGCCCTTCGGCGTCGATCACGGTCTCGGCGTCGGCCTGGCTCAGATCGCCGATGGCGGCGGTCCGGCCATCCGCCACGCCCACGTCCGCCCGGCCGATGCCGCGATGCGAGACACAGGTGGCGTTGCGGATGAGAAGGTCGAAGGTCATGCCCATATGATCCCTGTACCTGTTGGCTTCCGGGTTATATGTCACATAATCCGGTTGCAAAAGACTGTAACC
Source organism: Alphaproteobacteria bacterium (assembly GCA_016124315.1). GTDB lineage: Bacteria > Pseudomonadota > Alphaproteobacteria > SMXS01 > SMXS01 > RI-34. The sequence goes on along the minus strand of WGNW01000112.1, from coordinate 6,261 downwards.
GGAACCCAGGCTGTTTTATGACCCGACCGGCCTGGCCGGACTGCATATACACGAGGAGAATCCCTTGAAAACCGCGGTTGTTCTCGATGAGCGGGGCATCCTGGAAGTGGCCGGATCACAGCGCCGTCCGTTCCTGCAGGGCCTGATCTCGGCCGACGTGGAGCAGGTGACGGCGGCCCGCGCCGCCTACGGCGCCTTGCTGACGCCACAGGGCAAGTTCCTGTTCGACTTCTTCATCGCCGAGCTGGGCGACGCCTTCCTGCTCGACACGGACACCGAGCGGCTGCCCGAGCTGCAGAAGCGTCTCACCATGTACAAGCTGCGCTCCGACGTCACCCTGACCGACCGATCCGGGGACCTCGCCGCGGTCGCGCTGCTGGGCGATGTGCCCGGCCTGGACGAGACGGCCGGCACGGCCCTGCCCTGCGACGGCGGCATCGTCTACACCGACCCGCGCTCCGCCCGGCTCAAGGCGCGCGCCATGCTGCCTCGGACGGATCTCGCTCAGGCCCTGGCCCGGATCGGCTTCGAGCCCGGCCGCATCGAGGACTACGAGCGCCACCGGATCGCCGTCGGCGCACCGGATGCGCGCCGCGACCTGGAAGCCGACCGCACCCTGCTGCTCGAAGCCAATTTCGACGCCTTCAACGGCGTCTCCTTCGGCAAGGGCTGCTTCGTCGGGCAAGAGCTGACCGCCCGCACCAAGTACCGCGGCAACGTCCGCCGCCGGCTCTACCCGGTCGCGCTGGACGGCACCGCCGCGCCGGGCGCCAGGGTCGCCATGGGCGACAAGGAAGTGGGCGACCTGCGGTCGGTGGCCGGCGACCGGGGCATCGCCATGCTGCGCATCGAGGACGTGGAGAAGGCGGCGGCCGAGAACCTGCCGCTCACCGCCGACGGCGCCGTACTCCGCATCGAAAGCGTGGCGCCGTGAGCGCCGAGCCGGGGCGCTGCGCCTGGCCCGGCGCCGATCCGCTCTACCTCGCCTATCACGACCACGAATGGGGCGTGCCCGAGCGGGACGAGCGGGCGCTCTACGAGAAGCTGGTGCTGGACGGCTTCCAGGCCGGCCTCGCCTGGATCACCATCCTGCGCAAGCGCGAGAACTTCCGCACCGCTTTCGAAGGCTTCGAGCCCGAGCGCATCGCCCGCTGGGGCGAGCCCGAGGTGAACCGGCTGCTGCAGGACGCCGGCATCATCCGCCACCGGGGCAAGATCGAGGGCGCCGTCGCCAGCGCCCGCGCCTTACTGGCGCTGCGCGAGGAAGGCGTCTCGTTCTCCGACTACCTCTGGCAGTTCACCGACGGCCGGACCATCCAGAACCGCTGGACCGAGATGAAGCAGGTGCCGACCGAGACGCCGGAAAGCCGCGCCATGAGCAAGGACCTGAAGCGCCGCGGCTTCAAGTTCTGCGGGCCCACCATCTGCTACGCGTTCATGCAGGCGGTCGGCATGGTCAACGACCACATGGCCCACTGCTACCGGCACGCGGAGCTGGGCGGCTAGACGGCCATGACGGCGGCCGGCGCCCCCCTTTCCAGCACCGTCGGCCGCATCCTGCGCTCCGCCCTTCGGCGGCTCTGGCCGCTGCTGCTGGCCGTGCCGCTGGCCGCCTGCGGCGCAAGCGCGCCCGCCGGGCGGCAGGCGGTCGAGCTGCACAGCCGCACCATGGGATTCATCGACCAGGTGAGGCGCCCGCCGGGCGGCCAGGCCCAGGAGGTGAAGGGAAGCCTGATGCTGCCCGAGCACCGGAGCGGCAGGCTGCCCGCCATGGTGATGCTGCACGGCGGCACCGGCCAGGGAACGCAGGACTGGTACTACGCGCGGCTGTTCAACGACTGGGGCATCGCCGTCCTCGCCGTCGACAGCTTCGGCGAACGCGGCGTCAAGGACACCATCTTCGACCAGTCCGCGGTCTCGGAGGCGTCGATCATGGCCGACGCCTACGCCGCGCTGAACTATTTGAGCCGGCGCCCCGACATCGATCCGTCGCGGATCGGCATCGTCGGCTTCTCCAAGGGCGCCGCGCCGGCCCTGCTGGCGGCGCTGGAGCGGTTCCGCAAGCCGCTCGCCCGCGACGGCAACCGGTTCGCGCTGCACGTGGCGTTCTATCCGTGGTGCGGCTTCTCGTTCCTGAACGAGACCACGACCGGCGCGCCGATCCTCATCCTCAGCGGCGGCCAGGACCGGGTGACGCCCGCACGGCTGTGCGCCGGCCTTGCCGACCGGCTGCGGCGCGACAATCCAGGCCTGAGGCTGGAGATGGACGTCTATCCGGCCGGCGGCCATGCCTTCGACTATCCCCACCCCATGTTCCACCTGCTGGGCTCGCTGCCGGTCAGGGGCAACATCCCGAGCCGGTGCTTCTTCGCCGAGACCGCGCCCGGCGACTTCACCGAGCGGTCGAGCGGCCTGGAGGTGACTTCCGCCAACGTCCACTACGCGCTCGGCATGTGCAGCGCGCCCGATCCGGAGGCGCGGGCGATCTACGATCCGGACGGCGCGCGCGATGCGGTGGCGCGGCTCCACGCCCTGGTCGGCACCGTCCTCTTGGGCGTGCGCCAGCCAGGGTCTACACTGGGTGCTTCGGAAGACGACCCGGCCAACCGGCCGGACCAGACGGGGAACGGGGAATGACGACGCGCAGACGCAAGCGGAACCGGCGGGAGTACGCCGTATGGCTGGTGCTCGGCGCCGGCGCGGTGGTCGTGCTGGCGCTGCTCAGCATCGGCATGTGAGCCGCGGCGCGGTTCAGTAGGAGGGCGGATCGCTGGCGGGGAAGGATTCGTCGGAGGCCTCGTCGACGTCGTCCCAGCGCCGGCCGGACTCGTCGCGCATGCTCTGCGGACCGGCGGCGCGCGTCGCGCCGTAGGTTGCCGGCGCGTCGGCGGCGTCGTCGCGGGGATCTATGGCCGAGCCGCCCGTCGGCTCCTCCGTCAGGAAGCAACCGTTGCGGGCCGCGACATAGAGCAGAAACGCGGCGGATCCCAGGAACAGCATCCGACCGGAGCAGGACAGGCGTGACATGGCTTCCTCTTGATCCGTTGTCGTTGTCGGCCGCCGGGCGGCCCTGTCCCATGAATGCAGCCGCGGCCCCGGAGGTTCCCTCGCCTAGCCGAGACGAGCGCGGAGCGTTGCCGCCAGGGCCGCCTCGCGGGCGAAGGGCGAGGCGCCGTCGGCGTGCTCGGCCAGCGCCGCGCCCAGCGCCGCAAGCCCTTCCCGGCCGAACCTGTCGCGCAGGCTCTCCGCCAGCCAGTGGCGGTCCTGCTCGGCCCTTGCGTCTTCCAGGCGCCGTCCCTCGCCCAGCCATGCGCGGCGCCGGTCCAGCGTCTCGACGACCTCCTCGAGCCCCGCGCCGGAGCTGGCCGAGGCGAGGAGCACGGGGACGTCCCAGCCGTCGCCGGCGCTGTTGAGGCTGAGCGCGCCCCTGACGTCGGCTCGGGCGCGGACCGCCGGCTGGCCCATGTCGGCCTTGGTGACGACGATGACGTGCGGCACCTCCATGATGCCCGCCTTCATGAACTGCAGGCTGTCGCCCGAACCGGGCTGGATGCAGAACACCACGCTGTCGGCCACGGTGATCACGTCGGTCTCCGACTGGCCGACGCCGACCGTCTCCACCAGCACCACGTCGTAGACCGCGCGCATCAGCACCATGGCGGCGAAGCTGATGCCGGCGAGCCCGCCGAGCCGGTCCCGCGCCGCCATGGAGCGGACGAAAATGCCCTGGTCCTCGGGATCGGTGGCCAGCCGGGTCCGGTCGCCCAGCAGGGCGCCGCCCGACCGCTTGGACGACGGATCGACGGCGATGACGCCGACGCTGCGCCCCGAGCCCCGCCACGCCCGGATCAGCGCGCCGGTGAGCGTCGACTTGCCGACACCGGGCGGCCCGGTGAGACCGATCACATGCGCCCTTGGCGCCCGCCAGGCGCGGTCCAGCAGCCCGATGACCGCGGGATCGTCCGGGCTTCCCTCGATGGCGCCGAGCGCGGCGGCCATGGCCGGCTTGGCGCCGGACGACAGATCCTCGAAGTCCGGGACCCGCGCGGCCAAGCCTCAGTCCTTGGCGGGGGCGTTGTTGAGCACCGCCTGGGCCGCGGCCAGCCGGGCGATCGGCACCCGGTAGGGCGAGCAGGACACGTAATCGAGCCCCACCTCCTCGCAGAACGCGATGGAGGCCGGATCGCCGCCATGCTCGCCGCAGATGCCCAGCTTGATGCCGGCGCGCGCGGCGCGGCCCTTCTCGGCCGCCATGCGCACGAGCTGGCCGACGCCTTCCCGGTCGAGGGTGACGAACGGGTCCTTCTCGTAGATGCCGCTGCGCAGGTAATCCTCCAGGAAGCTGCCGCTGTCGTCGCGGCTCAGGCCGTAGGTGGTCTGCGTCAGGTCGTTGGTGCCGAAGCTGAAGAACTCGGCGGTCTGCGCGATCTGGTCGGCCAGCAGCGCGGCGCGGGGCAGTTCGATCATGGTGCCGACCACGTAGCCGTCTTCCTTGAAGCCCAGCTCGGCGGCGATAGCGTCCACCCTGCCCTTCAGGATATCCAGTTCCTTCTTGGCGCCGACCAGCGGGATCATGATCTCCGGCACGACCGTGTCGCCGCTCTCCCGGTGCACCTCCTGCGCCGCCTCGAAGATCGCGCGGGCCTGCATCTCGTAGATCTCGGGGAACGAGATGCCCAGCCGGCAGCCGCGGTGGCCGAGCATGGGATTGAACTCGTGCAGCTCGTTGGCCCGCTTGCGCATGGTGGCCAGCGACACGCCGGCCTGGGTGGCGATCTCCTGCAGTTCCTCCTCGGTCTTGGGCAGGAACTCGTGCAGCGGCGGGTCGAGCAGCCGGATGGTGACCGGCAGGCCCTTCATGATGCGGAACAGCTCGACGAAGTCCTGGCGCTGCACCGGCAGCAGCTTGGCCAGCGCCGCCCGGCGCTCGTCGCCGGTCTCCGACAGGATCATCTCGCGCACCGCCATGATCCGGTCGGCGTCGAAGAACATGTGCTCGGTGCGGCACAGGCCGATGCCCTCGGCGCCGAACTGGCGCGCGGTGCGCGCGTCGAGCGGCGTCTCGGCGTTGGTGCGCACCTTCATGCGGCGCACCTTGTCGGCCCATTCCATCAGCCTGGCGAAGTCGCCGGAGAGCTGCGGGTGAATGGTGGGCACCGCGCCCTTGATGACCTCGCCGGTCGAGCCGTCCAGGGTGACGATGTCGCCCCGGCGCAGCACCTCGCCGCCCGCCGCCATGGTGCCGGCGGCGTAGTCGATGCGCAGCGAGCCGGCGCCCGAGACGCAGGGCCGGCCCATGCCGCGGGCCACCACGGCCGCATGGCTGGTCATCCCGCCGCGGCTGGTGAGGATGCCCTTGGCGGCGTGCATGCCGTGGATGTCCTCCGGGCTGGTCTCGATGCGCACCAGGATGACGTCGCGGCCCTCGGAGGCGGCGCGCTCGGCCTCGTCGGCATCGAACACGATCATGCCGCTGGCGGCCCCCGGCGAGGCCGGCAGGCCGCGGGTGATGATCTCCTTCGACGCGTCGGGATCGAGGGTCGGGTGCAGCAGCTGGTCGAGCGCCTCCGGGTCCATCCGGCCGATAGCTTCGCGCTCGGAGATCAGCCCTTCGTGGGCCATGTCGACGGCGATCTTCAGCGCCGCCGCGGCCGTCCGCTTGCCGGTGCGGGTCTGCAGCATCCACAGCCGGCCGCGCTGCACGGTGAACTCGATGTCCTGCATGTCGCGGTAGTGGGCCTCGAGCGCGTGCATGATCTCGGAAAGCTGGCCATAGGTGTCGGGCAGCGCCTCCTCCAGCGACGGCGCGTCCTCGCCGGCCTTCTCGCGCGCCGCCCGGCTGATGTAGCGGGGCGTGCGGATGCCGGCGACCACGTCCTCGCCCTGGGCGTTCAGCAGGTACTCGCCGTAGAGCTCGTTGGCGCCGGTCGCCGGGTTGCGGGTGAAGGCGACGCCGGTTGCCGAATCGTCGCCCATGTTGCCGAACACCATCGCCTGCACGTTGACCGCCGTGCCCCACGCCTCGGGGATCGAGTGCAGCCGGCGGTAGACCTTGGCGCGCTCGTTCTGCCAGGAATGGAACACCGCGCCGATGGCGCCCCACAGCTGCTCGTGCGGGTCGGTGGGGAACGGCTTGCCCAGTTCCTCCTGCACCTTGGCCTTGTAGGCGGCCACCAGTTCCTTCAGCTCGGCGACGCCCAGGTCGGTGTCGAGGGTGACGCCGTGGGATTCCTTGTGGATGTCGAGGATTTCCTCGAAATG
>WGNW01000018.1 GCA_016124315.1 Alphaproteobacteria bacterium | reverse complement strand
TCGGTGGCGCTCGCCTGCGGCTGCGCCGGCATCGTGATCGGAGTCATCGCGCTCACCGGCCTCGGGCTCGAGTTCACCTCGCTGGTGCTGGCGGCGGCCCAGAACACCCTGGTGCTGGCGCTGATCCTCACGATGGTCGCCGGCATCGTGCTCGGCATGGGGATGCCGACGACGCCGGCCTACATCGTCCAGGTGGCCCTCCTCGTCCCCGCGCTGGTGAAGCTCGGCGTGATGGTCGAGGCGGCGCACATGTTCGTGTTCTACTTCGCCATCCTGTCTGCCATCACGCCGCCGGTGGCGCTCGCCGTCTACGCCGCCAACGGGCTCTCGGGCGCGGGCCTGTGGGATTCCGGGCTGGCCGCCGTCAAGCTCGGGGCCACCGGCTACATCGTGCCGTTCATGTTCGTGTTCGGGCCGTCGATCCTGATGATCGGCGAGCCGCTGACGATCGTCACCACGGCGCTCTCCGCGCTGATCGGGATCACCTGCCTGGCGGCCGGCCTCTCGGGATACTTGCTGGCCCCGCTGCCGATGTGGCAGCGCCTGGTGCTCGTGGCGGCCGCGATCGTGCTGATCAAGCCCGGCATCGAGAGCGACGCGCTGGGGCTGGCGCTGGTCGGCCTCGTGGCGCTGCTCAACGTCGTCATCCGGCGCCGCGAGCGGGCGGCGTCCATGGCCGGACGTTAGGCGGCGCCGAACGGCGGCGGACCACGGCGAACTGACGTATACTGGGCGCTGCTCCGCACCGCCACCGACGGTCGTCCATGCGCTTCACTCCCGGTGATCTGCTTCCCCCCTTCGTCGCCGACAGCAACGTCCGGCCGCGGTTCGACCTCGACCTGCTCGCCGGGGAGCGGCTTCTCCTCGTCTTCCTCGGCAGCGCCGGGCTCGCGTTCGGCCAGCGCCTGCGCGACGACCTGCTCGCGGCCCAACGCCCCCTGTGGGAGCTCGGGATCCGCCTGTGCATCGTCAGTGCCGATCCCGCCGACCGCGACGAAGGCCGGCTCTCGGGCTTCGTCCCCCCCTCGATCGTGTTCTGGGACGCGGATCGGGCGATCTACCGGCTGTTCGGCATGGAGGTCGCGCCGGCCGACGGCGCCGCCCGGCCGTCGTTGCGGGTCGGCGCGGCGATCATCGCGGAGAATCGGCGGCTGAAGGGCTTCTTGCCGGCGCAGCCCCTCGACACCTTCGCCGTACGGCTTCGCGACGCCGTCCACGAGATCCCGCCGCGCACGCTCGGCCGGCCGGCGCCTCGCCATGCACCGGTGCTGCAGATTCCCGACGTGTTCGATGCCGATCTCTGCCGCCGCCTGGTCGCCGCCTACGAGGCCGACGGCGGCGGCGACAGCGGGTTCATGCGGGACGACGGCGAGGTCACCCGCGGCCTGATCGACGGCCGCGGCAAGCGCCGGCGGGACTGCTACCTCAGCGACCCGGCGCTGTGCGGCGAGATTCGCGGCGCGTTCGAGCGCCGCGTGCTGCCGGAGATCGCCAAGGCGTTCCAGTTCCGTGTCGCCTGCATCGAGCGCTATCTCGTCGCCTGCTACGACGGCTCGGACGCCGGCTTCTTCATGGTTCACCGGGACAACAACACGCACGCGACCGCGCATCGCCGATTCGCGGTCAGCGTCAATCTGAACGGCGGCGAGTTCGAGGGCGGGGCGCTGCGCTTCCTCGAATACGGGCTCGACACCTATTCTCCGGGAACCGGCGAGGCGCTGGTGTTCTCGGGCTCGCTCCTGCACGAGGCGATGCGGGTGACGAAGGGACGCCGCTTCGTCTTCCTGACCTTCCTCCACGACGCCGCCGCGGAAGCGCTCCGGCGCCGCAACCTCGGCACCCTCGACCAGAGCGGCCCTCGCACCGTCACCGCCGCCGAGTGACGCGCCGCCCTCCGGCGTTCAGCCGCCCTCGTCCAGCGCCCGTCGCAGGCGCCTCAGGAGCACCAGAAGCTGGTGGAGGTCGCCTCGCGCCACGGCCGTGAGGCGAGGATCACGCATGATCGCTCCGACCCAGGCGATCTGGCGACCGATCTGCCCGGAATCGAGCTCGAGACGGATCGGCACGCGTCACAGCCCCTACCGCGCCGCCGCCTCGGCCGGACCGTTGGCAGAGGGCGCCCCGGCCGCGACGGACGCCCAATGGAGGGGCAGGGTCGCGTCCGCTCCCGGGATTGCGGCCGGGGCGTCGGGTGTCGCGGCGACGATCGTGTTCGGCATGCCGCCGGCGCGCTCCGTCGACTCCGTGTCGAGGAAGTGCCGGTTGGCCTGACGGATACGTGCCGCCGCCTCGTCGTAGAAGAAGGTCAGGAAGACGAAGCGACGGCCCTTCGTGACCGGCTGCGCCGCGTGAAGCAGCGAGCACGAGAACACGACGGCGTCGCCCGGGGCCGGTACGAAAGTCGCGGGCCCGTATTCGGGAAAGCAGAGAGCGCCGCCGGCGAAGCCGTCAGACTCGATCTGGCCGTCCTCCGAGCCACCGGAGTTCAGGTTGATGCTCATCGCGAAGCGGCGATGGGCGGTCGCCCGCGAGACGTTGTCCCTGTGCGCATTGAAGAAGCCGCGGTCGGCGGCGTCGTAGCAGGCGACGAGGTAGCGCTCGATGCGGCTGGCCTCGAAGGCGAACGCCTTGGCGATCTCCGGCACGGCGCGCCCGATCAGCGCCTCGCGCACCTCGAGACGCAGCCCCTCGTCCTCGACCATGCAGTCGCGCCGCCGCTTGGTCCTCGGATCCAGAACTCCGCGGGTCTTGCCGTCCTGGTCGCGCATGAAGCCGCTCTCGGTTCCGCCGGTCGACTCGTAGCCCGCGATCAGGCGACGGCACAGGCCGCGATCGAACACCTCCGGGATCTGCAGCACGGGCGCCTGCCGGACCGCCGGGCGCGTCACCTCCCGCGGCGGCAGCGTCGCGATCGCACGGCTCAGCCGATCCGGAAAGTCGGTCGCCGGGTCGGCGGTCACGAACGCTCTGAAGCGCAGGCCGTGGGTCGCCACCACGACGCCGATGTGCAGGACGCGGTGACCGGTGGCGCCGCTGTCGGGCGCATCGGTCTCCAGCCCGAAGCGACGGAAGACGGCGCGGTCCTCGTCCCACAGGACCGTCACCCGGGGATCGACCGACCCGAGGGCGTCCGCGGCGCGGTCCCTCGGATCGACGGTGACGAGGCAGAGGCCGAGGCCCTTGTCGAGGAGGTCGGGCGCGCGTCCCAGCACCGCGTCGAGAAGGCGGCGTCCCGGCGCGGCCCGAGTGCTGCCCAGGAAGACCATGAGGAGGTGATCGCCACCCAGCGCATCGAGCGGGAATCGCGGGCTCGTGCGGCTCGCGCACCGGACATTGGGGAGCAGGTCGCCTCGGGTCAGCGTCATTTCGGGTCGTCCTCATGGGCGGCGCCGCGTGCCGATGCCGCGGCTGCCGGGGAGCGGGAGATCGATGGAAGGAGCCGTCAGGCGGAGAGCGCCACCTCGACCCTGCGGGCGATCGCGAGGATGCGCGCCTCGGTGACGGTGCCGACGATGGCGAAGGCGAGTCCGGGCACCTGGCCGTAGGAGACCGCGAGCCCGTCATGGGTCGTCACCCGCGGCGTGTCCGCCTCGCCGCGCAGCGATGCGATCATGCCGGCGCTCATCGACATCACCAGGGTCACGAGATGCGCGTCCGCGTCCGTGTAGGCGAAGACCGCGGCGGGGCCGTCGTCGGTCGCGACGACGTCGACCCGGGCGACGTGGAACCCCCATTCGCTCAGGTCGGGCGGCTCGAGATCGCGCGCGAACAGGCTGTCCAGCAGCCCGATCGTGGCGGACGAGGCCTCGCGGGCGAATCCCGGCGCGAGGGCCGCCGTCTGATGGATCTCGGTCGCCTCGTCGACGAGGGCGAGCGCGGTCTCCGGCACCGCGGCCTGGTCCTGGGATGCGGCCGCGCCCCAGCCGAGGGCCGCACCGACGACCAGAACGGCCGCGTAGCGCGCGACCTGGGGCACCGGACCGGAGAGCCGGGGCCACCGTGACGGCCGGGCGAGAGACCGCTCCAGGCGCGCCGACAGGGCATCGATCGCCGGCGGAAGCGGCCCGCTCACCGCGAGCGCGTCGCCGACCCCTTCGAGAGCCGCCTGGTCCGCCTCGAACGCCTCGAGCCGCGCCCTCAGCGCCGGCGCGTTCGCCAGGGCCCGCTGGATCTCGTCGGTCCGACCCGGCGGCAACGTGCCGTCGATCAGGGCGCCGAGCTCCCAATCCTCAACGACCGTCGACATCTCGTCCTCCAACCACCCGCATGGTAGCGCTCCGGCTCCCAGCGGGTCCGCGTCCGCCGAGAAGCTGGCGCAACGAGTCCCGCGCCCGGGCCAGCCGCGATCTCACCGTGCCGACGGGCAGGCCAAGGGCGACGGCAACCTCGTCCGTCGTCAGGCCCTCGACGGCGACCAGCAACAGCACCCGTCGCCGCTCGTCGGGCAGCCGGTCGATGGCCGACAGCACCCGCTGCAGCTCGGCCCGGCTTTCCTGCGTCGCCGACACGGAGACGGCGCTCGCCAGGTCCATCGACGTCTCCGTGCGCCGGCGCGCATAGGCGCGGCGGCCGGACACGAAGGCGTTGTGGAGAATGGCGAACAGCCACACGCGCAGGTCGCCGCCCGGACGGAACTGTCCGGCATGGGCGATCGCCCGCTCCAGCGTCTCCTGAACCAGATCGTCCGCCTCGGCGACGTCCCGGCACAGGAAGCGGGCGTAGCGGCGCAGTCCCTGGATATGTGCGACGATGTCGGGCGTCATCCGCGTTCCGTGCGTTGGCCTGTCGATGTCACCTACGCATGCGTCGGGAGATCTTATCCGGGGTCGAGGAAAAAATTCGTGCCACCGTTCGACTTGCGTCGACCGGACGACGCGTTGACGGCGCCCCACAGAATCCGCCATTGCTACGCGAGCCGCTCCCGATCGGGCCTCTGACACCACGTGCGCTCCGCTGCCGCTCGATCCTCTGCCTTCGAGGCCGAACCGCCGATGACCCGTCGCCCCAACCTCACCCTCGACCGCCAGATCGCCGCCATGCCGACGGAGGTCGCGTATTGCCGGCGGTGCGTCGTCTCGAACCAGCGGCCCCGCATCGTCTTCGACGAGGAGGGCGTCTGCAGCGCCTGCCGCTACGCGGACGAGAAGGACCACGGGATCGACTGGGACGCCCGCGACCGCCAGCTGCGCGCGCTTTGCGACGCGCATCGGCGGGGGGACGGCACCTTCGACTGCCTCGTACCCTGCAGCGGCGGCAAGGACGGCTCGATGGTCGCCCACCGGCTCAAGCACCAGTACGGGATGACGCCGCTCACGGTGACGTGGTCGCCGTTCCGGCACACGGAGATCGGCTGGGCCAACCTGCAGCGGTTCATCGCGTCCGGCTTTTCCAACGTCATGGGGACGCCGAACGGCAATCTCCACCGCAAGCTCGCCCGCATCGCCTTCGAGTCGGTCGGCGACGCCTTTCAGCCCTTCTCCTACGGCCAGATGGCGTTCGTGTTCCACATGGCCGTCAACTTCGGAATCCGGCTCGTCTTCTTCGGCGAGAATGCGGAGGTGGAGTACGGCGGCACGCTTCGCAACAAGGACAAGCCCGGCCAGCCACTCGAGGACTGGGCCGACCTCTACTACAAGGGCGTCACCGTCGACGACATGGTGCGCTGGGGCATGGAGAGGGGACTGATCTCACCCGACGACTTCACTCCGGCGGATCTCGGCCTCTACAAGCCGCCTCCGGCGCCGGTGCTCCGCGAGAAGGGCATCGAGATGCACTGGATGAGCTTCTACCGGAAATGGGTGCCCCAGGAGAACTACTACTACGCGGTGGAGAACACCGGCTTCCAGGCCAATCCGGGCCGCTCCGAGGGGACCTATTCCCGATACGCCAGCCTCGACGACCGCTTCGACGGGCTCCACTACTTCATGGCCTTCGTCAAGTTCGGAATCGGTCGCGCGACCTCGGACGCGGGCCACGAGGTGCGCGACGGCCACATCACCCGGCAGGAGGCGGTGCGCCTCGTCCACCGCTTCGACGGCGAGTTCCCGGCTCGGTATTTTCAGGAGTTCCTCGAGTATCTGGACATCTCCGAACAGAAGTTCTGGGAGATCACCGATCGCTACCGCGCGCCGCACCTGTGGCGGCGTGACGACGGGGAATGGCGCCTCTTGCATCGCGTCTCGGACCTCGAGCCGGACACGGAGGAAGGCGGTCACGGCTAGGCGGCGCGCGTGACCGCCGACGGCCACCCGTCGTCCGGCGCCAACCCGCCGCCGGGCCTTCTGGCCCGCATCGAGCGGGCCTATCGGGAGGGACGGCCGGCCGAGGCGGCAGCCCTGTGCGACGCGGCGCTCGCCGACGATCCGCGGCCCCACGCCCTTCACAACGCGCGCGCCGCGGCGAAGCGGGCCGCCGGCGACCCGTGGCCCGTGGGCCGCGGCTACGCGCGGGCGATCGCCCTGGCGCCATCCGAGCCGGCCTACTACGTCAATCTCGCCAACGCCCTGATGGGCCGCGACCGCCCCGAGCTCGCCCGCCGCCTGCTGCTCAACGCGCTGCGCCTGCGGCGCGACCGGGCGGAGTATCAGCGAATGCTCGCGGAATGCCTGATCCGAGAGCGGCGCCCCGATCTCGCGGGGCCGATCCTGGCGCAGCTCGCCTCCGCCCGCCCGTACGATCCCGAGATCCGGTTCAGCCTGGGCAATCTGCGTCTCGCCACCAGTGATCCGCCCGGCGCCGCGCGCGCCCTGCGCCGCTGCCTCGCCCTGGCGCCGGGCCACGCCCGGGCGTGCATGAACCTCGCGACCGCGGTCCGCGCGTCGGGCGACGTGGATGGGGCGATCGCCGCCTACGAGGCCACGCTCCTGCGCGATCCCGGCGCCCACGCCGCGTCGTACATGCGCGCCAATGCTCTGCTCGGCTCCGGGCGCCTGGCGGACGGCTGGGACGCCTACGAGGCGCGCTGGCTGTACCGGGACTTTCCGGCCGTCTCGCGTCGGACGAGCCGCCCGGTCTGGGACGGCGATCCGCGGCGGGACACGACGATGCTGGTCTGGCCGGAGCAGGGCCTCGGGGATGTCGTCCGGTACGCGAGCTGCCTGCCCGATCTGCTGCGCACCGGGCAGCGGGTGATCGTCGAATGCGACCCCCGCCTCGTGACGCTGTTCCGCCTCTCCTTCCCCGCGGCAGACGTGCGGCCCGTTTCCCATGACGAGCAGGGGCGAGAGCTGCCCTCCGCCCCGGACTACGACCACCACCTGCCGATCGCGTCCCTGCCCCGGTTCTTTCGTCGCTCGCTCGAGGCCTTCCCGGCACGGCGGGCCTACCTGTTCCCGCCGGCCGACGCTCTCACACGCTGGCGCGGCGCGACCGCGGCGCTGGGGCCGGGCATCAAGGTCGGTGTATCGTGGCGATCCGGCATCATGACCGGAGACCGATCGACATCCTACGCCGACCTCGAAGCGTGGCGGCCAATCTTCGCGGTTCCCGGCGTCGTCTTCGTCAACCTGCAGCACGGAACGACGCCCGACGACCGGGCCGAGATGGGCAGGCGGTTCGGGCTCTCCCTTGCGGAATGGCCGTCCCTCGACCTCAGGAACGACTTGACCGACCTCGCCGCCCTCGTCTGCGCCCTGGACGTCGTGATCGCCGGCACGTCCTCCGTGTCCGAGATCGCCGGCGCCGTCGGTGCCGCCACGTGGGTCTACGACGGGCCTCCGGTCTACGTGCACCTCGGCTCGAAACGCATGCCGTGGCATCCGTCCTGGCGGCTCTTCGCCAGGCATTCCTCTTCCGAGACCTGGGACCGGGTCTTCGCGGAGATCGCGTCGGCGCTGCGGGATCGCGCCCGCTGCGCGGGACGATAGGGGCTCCGTCCGTCAGCCGAGGACGGCCTCGAGCCGCGCCAGGGCCCCGGGCCCGAGCCGCCGCTCCCACGCCGTCGCGACCGCCGGCCGCCCGCCTCCGCGATACAGGATCGTCGGCGGCAGACCGTAGAACGCCGCGATCCGGCCGAACACGGCCGCCTCGTCGGTCTCCAGCGCCGCGTCGTCCGTCACCAGCACCTCGAGGGCGCCGCGCCGGCGCGGGTCGGCGGCGACCGCGTGCCAGTCGCGCGCCCAGGCGGCGAGGCGCGGCAGATGGTGCTCGGCCGCCCAGTCGATCCGCCGCGGATCGTCCCAGTCGTTCCATCCAGGCGGCAGGTCGTAGGGCCATTCGAGGCGACGCAGCGGATGGCCGAGGACGACCCGGGTCACGTGGTCGACGAGCCGGACCAGCGCCGCGCCCGGATGGCAGACGTGAACGAGCACGCGCGGCACCCCTGCGCGGCCGAGCGCATCGAGGCTCGCGTCCGACGCCTCCGTGAGATTCCCGCCGACGGCACCGCCGGCGGCGAAAAACGCCTCGAGCCAGGCGGGCACGACGTGGTCCGGCTCCGTGTGCGTGGAAATGCGGTGGCCGGCGTTGCCGAGCGCCGCGTGCAGGCGGTCGTGCAGGACGCTGCCGGCGCTCGTCGGCATCACGCAGAGCAGGATGCTGGGGAGGCCGGCCCCGGCCAGAGCCTGCCGGCGCGCCTCTGCCCTGCGCACATGCTCGGGGTCGTATTCGGGCGCCGCGACGCTGATCCCCGGGACCGATCGTGTCAGCCGGTCGAGGGACGCGGCGAGGGTGGGGCCGCGACCGGCGCGCTGGGCGGCCCGGCCGATCAGCCGGAAGTAGCGCAGGGCGAGGCGCGCCGTCGCCTCTTCGCGGGACTCCAGCAGCGCCTCCCACGCCGCCGCCGCCGCGGCGTCGTCGCCGTCGAGAACGGACCGCAGCGCCCGATAGTGCGGCTTGAGCGGTCCGGGCGCCGCGGCTTCCGCCGCGGGCAGGATGGCGCGCACGCCGGCGAGGTCGCCACCGCGCAGGGCGCCGATGACAGCCCCCTCGAGCGCCTCGATTTCCGGCACCGCGGCCCTCCCGATCCGTCTGTCGCAGAATAGCGCCTGCGGACGATCGGGGCAGGTCCCCTGGACGTCAGTCGCCCGCTTCCCGGTGGACGCGGTCGACCGCCTTCGTCAGGCGACCGGTCAGCGCCTCGATCCCGGGCGTGACGTGACGGTCGTGATGACGCCCGTGATCCCTTCATCGAGCAGAAGCGCCAGCGCCCGGACATGGCTTCTCGATGCCCGGATGCGGCGGTCCCGCGCCCGCCCGAAGCGTCTCGACGTCGCGGCGGAGGCGGCGGGGCTGAAGCGCATTCTGCATCGGCACCGGTTCCGGAAAGGTTAAGGCGCGTCACGGGGGATCTGCGGCGCGCAGGACGACGACCGTGAGCGGAACGTCGCACCGAACCGTCTCGACGGAACCGAGAGACCCTGGCACAACCGACGTCCTGAGACCGTCGCCCCGGCCGACGCCTTCCGGCGCTCGGCGGACGCCCCCAACCGGAACTCTCCATCGCCATGACGACGCTGACCGACCGCTTCGAGACAGACTACCTGCTCGAGACGACCGCCGATCCGGAACGGGTCGCCGAGACGATGGCCGGCGAGCAGTCGAGCGGCACGTTCGTCGCGGTGCCCGGCGAGACCGCCGCGCTGAAGGAGCGCTCGGCCGCGCGCGTGATCCGGTGCGAGGTGGTGGCCAGCGACCTGCCGCAGTCGCTTCCGAGCGCGGCGGTCGACCCGTCGCGGCCGGCGAGCCGGGCACGGGTCACTCTGTCGTGGCCGCTCGCCAACATCGGCCCGTCGCTGCCCAACCTCCTGGCGACGATCGCCGGCAACCTGTTCGAGCTGCGTCAGGTGAGCGGGCTGAGGATCGAGGCGATCCGCCTGCCCCGGGCCTTCGCCGAGGCGTATCCCGGCCCGTCCTTCGGCGTCGAGGGAACGCGGCGCCTCTCCGGCGTCGAGCACGGCCCCGTCATCGGGACCATCATCAAGCCGTCCGTCGGGTTCGGGCCGGACGAGACCGCGGATCTCGTCGCGACGCTCTGCGCGGCCGGCATCGATTTCGTGAAGGACGACGAGCTGCAGTCGGACGGTCCCGCCTGCCCCTTCGACGCGCGCGTCGACGCCGTGATGCGCGTCGTCAACGACCACGCCGACCGGACCGGCAAGAAGGTGATGGTGGCCTTCAACCTCACCGGCGAGATCGACCAGATGCGGCGCCGGCACGACCACGTGCTCGCGGCCGGTGGCACCTGCGTCATGGCGAGCATCAACTCCGTCGGGATCGCCGGCATGGTGGCCCTCGCGCGGCACGGCGGCCTGCCGATCCACGCGCACCGGAACGGCTGGGGCTCCCTGTCGCGCCACCCCGCGCTCGGCTGGTCCTATCCGGCCTGGAACGCGCTGTGGCGGCTCGCGGGGGCGGACCACACGCACGTCAACGGCCTCGCCAACAAGTTCGCCGAGGAGGACGCCAGCGTCATCGCCTCGGCGCGCTCCTGCTTCGAGCCGTTCGTCGAGGGCGCGTCGATGGTGGCGATGCCGGTGTTCTCGTCCGGCCAGACGGTGCGCCAGGTGCACGGGACGTTCGCGGCGCTCGGTCGGGCGGATCTCATCCACGCCTCCGGTGGCGGCATCCTCGCCCATCCCGGCGGCCCCGCCGCCGGCGTCGGGGCGCTGCGACGCGCCTGGGCGGCGGCCATGGCGGGCGAGGCGCTGGAGGACGCCGCGCGCGAGGACCGCGCGCTCGCCGACGCGATGGCGATCGGGGCCTGACGGGGTGGCGGGGCGGCCTCTTCCGCAGCGGGTCCTGACCTTCTACGGCGACGACTTCACCGGCTCGTCGGCGGTGATGGAGGCGATGTCGCTCGCCGGGCTGCCGACGGTCATGTTCCTCGAGGCGCCCGACGAGGCGCGGCTCGGCCGATTCGCCGGCTACCGCGCCGTCGGGATCGCGAGCACCGCCCGCGCCCGCTCGCCCGCCTGGATGGACTCCCATCTGCCGGCCGCGTTCTCCGCGCTCAAGGCCCTCGCGGCACCGCTGACCCACTACAAGGTCTGCTCGACGTTCGATTCCGCGCCGACTCTCGGCTCCATCGGGCGCGCCATCGAGCACGGCGCGGCGGCTTTCGCGCCCCGATTCGTTCCGCTCGTGACCGCGGCTCCGGCGAACGGGCGGTTCCAGGCCTTCGGCAACCTCTTCGCGGCGGTCGACGGGGCCGTGCATCGGCTCGACCGTCATCCCGTCATGTCCCGTCATCCGGCGACCCCCATGCACGAGGCCGATCTCGCGCGCCATCTGGGCGAGCAGACGTCGTTGCGCTGCGGGCTCGTCGACCTCGCCGCGCTGAAGGCGGGCCGCGGCGGCGCGGCCCTGGAGGACGCCCTGGCCGCCGGCGCCGCCATCGTCTCGTTCGACGTCGTCGACGACGAGACCCTCGAGACCGTGGGCGCCATCGTCTGGGGCGAAGCGGCGCGCGGCGCGTCGTTCGCGGCGGGGAGCCACGGACTGGAGCACGCCCTGATCGCTCATTGGCGCGCGGCCGGCCTCCTGCCGCCGGTCACCGAGCCGCCGGAGGTCGCTCCCACCGATCGGATGGTGGTGGTTTCCGGCTCCGTCTCGCCGGTGACCGCCGCGCAGATCGCGCACGCCGAGGCCCACGGGTTCGAGGTGGTCGCGCTCGATGCCGCCGCGGCGGTGGACGAGCGCGCCTGGTCCGCGGCGCTCGACCAGGCGATCGCCGCCGCGTCGGCGGCCTTGGGCTCGGGTCGCATACCGCTCGTCGCGACCGCGCGTGGCCCCGACGATCCGGCCGTCGTCCGGTTCGGCGAAGCGGTCGCGGCACGTGGCCTGGCCCGCGCGGACGTCGCGGCGCGCATCGGCACCGGTCTCGGGCGGATCCTGAGGGAGCTCGTCGCCACGAGCCGGCTGCGTCGCGCGATCCTCAGCGGCGGCGACACCTCCGGCTACGCGGTGACGGAGCTCGGCGTCTTCGCCCTCGCCGCGGTGTCACCGCTCGCCCCGGGGGCTCCCCTGTGCCGCACCTTCGCCGAGGATCCCGCCGTCGACGGGCTGGAGGTCTGCCTGAAAGGGGGCCAGATCGGGGGAACGGGCTTCTTCGTGGCGTGCACCGGCCGGCCCGCCGGCGCCGCGTGACCGGTGTCGCGCGCGGCGCTCAGAGCGTCGCGAGGTCGGGAAACGGGCGTACGGGCTCCCGCCCGTCCCAGGCTTCGGACTCCCGGCGGATCAGGTCGAAGAGGCGGCCCTTCGGGCCCAGGACCTCGGACAGCTCGACGGTGCTGCCGGGATGCGCCTCCCCGGCGAAGTAGACGAAGCGGCCGTTCTCGCCGACCTCGCCGCTCATCTTGACGCGGAAGCCGGCGCGTCCGGCTTCGGCGAGCGCGTCGTCGAAGCGCGTCGTCCAATAGGCGACGTGCTGCAGCCCGCGTTGGCCCGACGCCCTGAAGTCGCGGTACATCGACGGCACGTCGTTCCGCGTCTGAATGAGCTCGACCTGCAGGTAGCCCGAATTCGCCAGGGCGACGGAGTTGTGCGGCTCGTAGCGCCGGCCGTCGTAGGTGTAGTTGTCGATCGGGACCTTGGGGTTGTAGTACCAGGGACCGACCCTGAGGACGGACGACCAATGCTCCATCGCCGCCTCGATGTCGTCGACCACGTAACCGAGCTGGCGGATCGCGCCGAAGAGCGTGCTCATGGAGGGCTCACTTTATGAAGAGGTTGGGCAGCCACGTGGACAGCGCCGGGACGACCGAGACGGCCGCCAGGGACAGGAGAAGCGGCAGCAGGAAGGGCAAGGCGCCGGCGATCACGGTGGCCAGCGGAAGCCTCGCCACGATGGAGACCATGTAGAGGCTCATGCCGACGGGCGGCGTCAGCAGGCCGATCATCAGGTTGAGCACGAAGACGATGCCGAGCTGCAGCGGGTCGACCCCGGCGGCGGTCAACGCCGGCGCGACGATCGGCGCGAGGATGAGGATCGCGGCGATCGCCTCCACGACCATCCCGACCACGAGCAGCAGGACGTTGACCAGGGCGAGCAGGATCAGCGGATCGTCCGACACGCCGAGGAGGAGAGCGCCGATCGTCATGGGGACGCGGTCGAGGGTCAGCACCCAGGCGAACAGCGCGGCCGAGGCGACGATGAAGAGGACGCCCGCGGTGGCGTCCACCGTCTCCCGCATCGCGGCCAGGACCTTGCCCGGAGTCAGCGTCCGGTAGACGGCGAAGCCGACGAAGAGCGCATAGGCGACGGTGACGCCGGCGACCTCGGTCGGCCCGAAATAGCCGGTCATCAGCCCGCCGATCAGGATCACCGGGGCGAGGAGGGCCGGCAGCGAGATCAGCGCCTGCCGGCCGATCGCACGGGCGGACGCGCGGGCGTCGTCCTGGGGCAGGCCCTTCAGCCGGGCGATCACCGCGATCTGCCCCATCAGGAGGAGGGTGATCACGAGCGCCGGCACGATGCCGGCGAGTAGCAGCTTGACCGCCGAGACGTTGGCGACGCTCGCGTAGATGATGATCGGGATCGACGGCGGAAAGATCGGCCCGATCGTGGCGGCCGCCATGGTGACGCCCGCCGCGAAGCGGTCGCGATAGCCCTGGCGGCGCATCTCCTCGATCTGAACCCGCCCGAGCGCGCCGATGTCGGCGAGGGCCGCGCCGGAAATCCCCGAGAACACGAGGCTGACCAGGACGGAGACCTGCGCGATGGCGCCCTTGACCCGGCCGAAGAGGAGCCGCACGAGCTCGAAGAGATGGGTCGTCACCCCCGCCGCGTTGAGAAGCGAGGCCGCCAGGATGAACAGCGGCACGGCGAGGAGCGGCGTCGAGTCGAGCGCGTTCACCGCGCGCTGCGCGACGACGGTGAGCGGCAGCCCGTAGAGAAGGACGACCGCGCCCGCGGACAGGCCCAGCGCCGCCGCCACGGGAACGCCGGCGACGAGGCTCAGGGCGAAGATGAGGACGAGTGCGACGCTCACGGCCCGGACGGAGGCCCTTCGTCGGACGACGGCCCGAGGATCAGCCGCAGGAGCCGTGCGAGCGTGACCGCGGCGAGGAGCGCGAAGCCGACCGCCGCCGGAGCGTAGAACAGCGTATTCGGCATCCCGAGCGCCGGCGTCGTGAACTTGCCCGCCCGCGCGAGGAAAGCGGCGAGCGCGTAGAGGCTGATCGCGCAGAACGCGAGCACGGCGACCTCGGTTGCGGCCCTCAGGGGCCGGCGGAGCCGGCGCGGCGCGGCCTGCACGAGGATGTCGACGGCGACGTGCTGACCTCTGAGGGCGAGGCTCGGCACCGCGAGGTAGACGAGCGCGATGCAGGCGTAGCGCGCCAGCTCGTCGGCGGCGGGCAGGCCGAGATCGAGCGCGTTGCGGGCGACGACCTGCGCCACCACGAGCACCGCCATCAGCCCCAGAAAGCCGACGCCGAGCCACAGACCGAGACGGGCGGCCGCCGCGGCGGCACGGGAGAGAAGCCCCACGCGGCGCCCCCCTTGCGATCAGGAGATGGCGCGGATCTTCTCGTAGAGCGCGCCGTACTGGTCGCCGAAGCGCTCCTTGACCAGCGCGCTGACCGACGTGCGGAAGGCGTCGATCTCGAGCCCGTCGTCGGGCCCGATGACCGTCATCCCGCGCTTCTTCAATTCTTCGGTCTCGCTCGCCTCGTTGTCCTGAATGGCCTTGGTCGCCCGGATGCGCGTGTCCGCGGCGGCGGCCTGCACCGCCTGCTTCTGCTTGTCGGACAGCGCCTGCCACTCGTCCTCGTTCATGACGACGACCTCGGCGTTGGACATGTGCCGGGTCAGCATCAGGTGTGACTGGACCTCGTAGAGCTTGACCGAGAGGATCACGTTCACCGGGTTCTCCTGTCCGGCGACCACCCCGGTGGCGAGCGCGGTCGGCACCTCCGACCAGTCGACCGGGATCGGCACGGCTCCCAGCCCCTCGACGGCGGTGGTGTAGATCGGGAAGGGAACGGCACGGATCTTCACGCCCGACAGGTCGGCCGGCGACTTGATCGGCCGGTCGCAGGTGAGGTTGCGGGCGCCGAAGTAGTGCGCGTAGAGGACGCGGATGTTGGCCGCGTCGATGAGCCCCTTGTTGAGCTCCGACATCACCGGCGAGCTCACGTCCATCACCTTCATGAGGTGGTCGACGTCGCGGTAGAGGTAGGGCGTGTCGAGCGCCGCGAACGGGGCGTAGAGCGAGCCGAGCGCGCCCGCCGTGTTGTGGGAGATGGCGACGGTGCCGAGCGACACCGCCTGCGCCAGCTCCTGCAGCTTGCCGAGCTGCGAGTTCGGAAACACCTGGACCGCCAGATCGCCGCCCGAATGCTCGCCGACCGCCGTGGCGAACCAGTCGGCCTGGGCGCCGGCGACCGACGCGACCTCGTTGTTGTGGCCGTAGCGCAGCGTCTTGGACTGGGCGCGCAGGATAGAGGGGAACGCCAGCGCCCCGGCCGCGGCGGCGCCGAGCGCCAGAGTCGAGCGCCGGGAAACGAGCGGACGCGAGCGTTTCGGAGACTTTGACACGATGGCTCCTCCCATGCTGGTTTTTGAGGCGCAACGCCCGTCCGATCGTCGGGCGCGCCTTATTTCTCCGAGGAAAGCTAGGAACGGCCGCCATGACGGTCAAACGGTAAGACCTGATGGTTTTTGAGGTGTCCGACCCCGTCGCGGGGAGCGGTCCCGAGCTGTTCCGGCGGCCCCTGATGGCGACCGTGGCGCAGGCGGCCGGGGTCTCCGGCGCGACCGTGGACCGCGTCCTGAACCGGCGCGGCGGCGTCAAGTCGGCGACCGCCGCGCGCGTTCTCGCCGCCGCCGTCGCCATCGGCTACCTCACCGACGAGGAGCGGCACGCGATCGCGCGGCCCCGCCCCCCGAAGATCGCCTTCCTCATCCCGGCCGGCACGAACCCCTATCTCACCGATCTCGGACGGCGCGTCCGCCGGCTCGCCGCGGAGGAGACGGTCGGTGCGCGGCTCAGGTGCGCGTTCATCGAGAGCTTTCGTCCCGAGCCCCTCGTCGCGGCGCTGCGCCACCACGCCCGATGGGCGGATGCGATCGCCTTCATGGCCATCGAGAACCCGCTGGTGCGCGACGCCGTCGACGAGCTGGCCGCCGCCGGAAAGACCATCGTGACCATCGTGTCCGACGTCGTCGCGCCGGGACGCGCCGCCTATGTCGGCCTCGACAACGTCGCCGCGGGCCGCACCGCCGGCTACCTCATGGGACGGTTCCACCGATCGGCGCGCGGCGCGGTCGGGGTGATCGCCGGGAGCCTGAGCTACCGCGCCCACGCCGAGCGCGAGATGGGCTTTCATAGCGTCCTGCAGGAGATGTTCGGCCATCTCACCGTGATCGGCGCGGCGCGGGAGGGACACGACGACCGGGACAGGAACTACGCCCAGACGCGCGCGATCCTGGATCAGGTCCCCGGGCTGACCGGCCTCTACAACGTCGGCGGCGCATCGGACGGGGTGGCGAGGGCGCTGCAGGACTGCGGCCGGGCCCGCGACGTCATCCTCATCGGCCACGGCATGACCCCGGACACGCGCGCGCTCCTGATGGAGGGGACGATCGACGCGGTGCTCAACGCCAACCCCGAGCATCTCGTCACGCGCGTGCTGGCGGCGGTCGACGCCGCCCGGAGCGGCCGCCGCATCGCGACGCTCGCCCCGCTCCCCATGGACATCGTCCTGCGGGAGAACCTTCCCCCGGCGACATCGTGAGACGCTGCGGCGTGGTGTGCTCGGCCGGCGCGTCCCGCGCGATCGACGCGCGGGCGCGGGAGTGGCTGGGGGACCTGGATTCGAACCAGGGCTCTCGGAGTCAGAGTCCGATGTTCTACCGCTAAACTATCCCCCAACCGCAGGGCCGGAGCCCGGGTCGGATGCGCGCCGCGTGACCGCCGGCATGCGCACAGGCGCCCGATATAGGGCACGCGCGCGGGCGACGCAACCGATGGATCGGCGGCGCGGCCCCGGTTGCGGTGCAGCGGAGAGCGGGCCGCGGATGGGACACGGCCTTGATCCGACGGCGAGACGCATGGTCGAATGCCGGAATGGCATTCGATCCGCATCCTGCCGCTCTCTCGCCATGACCGCCGATGCCGGCGTCATCGGACAACCCGACGCGGCCGCCGACGGCGCCGTCGGGTCGCCGACGCCGGACGGACGGTCGCGGCGCCCGCCGCCGGTCTATGCCGCCCTCGACCTCGGCACCAACAACTGCCGCCTCCTGGTCGCCCGCCCCCAGGGCCCCGGCTTCCACGTCATCGACGCCTTCTCGCGCATCGTCCGCCTCGGCGAGGGCGTCGCGCGCACCGGCCGGCTGACGCCGGCCGCCGTCGACCGGACCATCGAGGCGCTGGCGGTGTGCGCCGACAAGATGCGCCGCCGCGGCGCCAACCGGCACCGGCTGGTCGCCACCGAGGCCTGCCGCCGCGCCGTCAACTGCGAGGCCTTCCTCGACCGCGTCGTCTGCGAGACCGGCCTCGCGCTCGAGATCATCACCACCCACGAGGAGGCGCTCCTCGCGCTGGCCGGCTGCGCGCCGCTGCTCGACCCCGGGCGGCCCTACGCGCTGGTGTTCGACATCGGCGGCGGCAGCACCGAGCTGACCTGGGTGCTGCAGGACCGGACCGGCGCGCCGCGCCTGATCGGCGTCATCTCGCTGCCGGTCGGCGTCGTCAACCTCAGCGAGCGCTACGGCGGCGCCCTGGTGACGCCCGCGCTCTACGCTGCGATGGTCGACGAGGTGGCCGCCATGCTGGCGCCGTTCGAGGCGGCACACGCCATCGCGCCGCGCGTGGCCGACGGCGCCGTGCAGATGCTCGGCACCTCGGGCACGGTCACCACCATCGCCGGCGTCAAGATGGGGCTGCCCCGCTACAATCGCCGGCGCGTCGACGGCACGCGCCTGCGCTTCGACGACATCGACGAGATCAGCGCCGACCTCGCCGCGATGAGCAACGACGACCGCGTGTCGGAGCCGTGCATCGGCCGCGAGCGCGCCGACCTCGTGGTCGCCGGATGCGCCATCCTCGCCGCGATCTGCCGCTGCTGGCCGGTGGGCACGCTGCGCGTCGCCGACCGCGGCGTGCGCGAGGGCATCCTGCTCAGCCTGATCGCGGCCGACGGGGCGCGGCGGCGCGGCGGACGGCGGCCGCGGCACCGCCGCCACGGCGAGGCCGTCTGCCACGTGGCGCGGCCCGAGCCGTGAGCCGGCGCGGCGACGGCAACCGCCCGGCGGCGGTGCGGCTCAAGAAGTCGCGGCGATTCGCGCCTTCGTCGCAGCGCTGGCTGCGGCGCCAGCTCAACGACCCCTACGTGGCCGCCGCGCAGCGCGAGGGCTACCGCTCGCGCGCGGCGTTCAAGCTGATCGAGCTCGACGAGCGCTTCCACCTGCTGCGCCCCGGCCTGGCGGTGCTCGACCTCGGCGCCGCGCCCGGCGGCTGGACCCAGGTGGCGGCGCAGCGGGTCGGCCCGGAGGGCCGGGTCGTCGCCGTGGACCTCAAGGAGATCGAGGCGGTTCCCGGCGCCGAGGCCCACGTCCTCGACCTGCACGCGGCCGACGCCCTGGAGCGCGTCGCCGCCTGGCTGCCGGACCGCGGCGGCGGCGGCCGCGCCGACCTCGTGCTGTCGGACATGGCCGCCGCGGCGACCGGGCACGCGGCGACGGATCACCTTCGCGTGATGGCGCTCGCCGAGACCGCGGCCGAGGTGGCGTTCGCGGTGCTCGCGCCGGGCGGCGCCTTCGTCGCCAAGGTGCTCAAGGGCGGCACGGAGAACGCGCTGCTCGACCGGCTCAAGCGCGGCTTCGCCCGCGTCCGCCACGCCAAGCCGCCGGCGAGTCGCAGCGACTCGGCCGAGAGCTACGTCGTCGCCGAGGGCTTCCGCGGCGACCCCGAGGCGGCCGCCGCCGCCGATGCGCGGGACGACGGGCTGGGTTGAGCCGAGCGGCGGTTGAGGCGCGGCCGGCGACGTGTATGATGCGCGCCTTCCGAAACGCCCGATGCTCGCAGGGACCGCCCATGCAGTTCCGAGAAGCCTTCACCTTCGACGACGTTCTGCTCCAGCCGGCCGAATCGTCGATCCTCCCCAACGAGGCCGACACCCGGGCCCGGGTCACCCGCACCATCGAGCTCGGCATCCCGCTGATGTCCTCGGCGATGGACACGGTGACCGAGGGCCGCCTCGCCATCGCCATGGCCCAGCTCGGCGGCTGCGGCGTGATCCACCGCAACCTCGGCATCGAGCAGCAGGTCGCCGAGGTGCGCAAGGTCAAGAAGTTCGAATCGGGCATGGTGGTCAACCCGGTGACGATATCGCCGGACGCCACCCTGGCCGAGGCGCTGCAGCTGATGGCCGACAACCGGATCTCCGGCATCCCGGTGGTCGAGCCCGGCAGCGGGCGGCTGGTCGGCATCCTCACCAACCGCGACGTGCGCTTCGCCGAGACGCCCGGCCAGCCGGTGCGCGAGCTGATGACCAAGGACAACCTGGTCACCGTGCGCGACGGGGTCGACAAGGAGGAGGCGAAGCGCCTGCTCCACCGGCACCGCATCGAGAAGCTGCTGGTGGTCGACGAGGCCTATCGCTGCGTCGGCCTGATCACGGTCAAGGACATCGAGAAGGCGGCGCTGCACCCCAACGCGTCGAAGGACGAGCACGGACGGCTGCGCGCGGCGGCCGCGACCGGCGTCGGCGCCGACGGCCGGGCGCGCGCCGAGGCGCTGTTCGACGCCGAGGTCGACATCCTGGTGGTCGACACCGCCCACGGCCATTCGCGCAGCGTGCTCGAGACCGTCGCCGCGATCCGCAAGATGAGCAACTACACCCAGGTGGTGGCCGGAAACGTCGCCACCGCCGACGGCGCCAAGGCGCTGCTCGACGTCGGGGCCGACGCGGTCAAGGTCGGCATCGGGCCGGGCTCGATCTGCACCACGCGGATCGTCGCCGGCGTCGGCGTGCCCCAGCTCTCGGCGATCATGGACGCGGTGGAGGCGTGCGACCGCGCCGGCGTGCCGGTGATCGCCGACGGCGGCATCCGCACCTCCGGCGACCTCGCCAAGGCGATCGCCGCCGGCGCCAGCTGCGCCATGGTCGGCTCGCTGCTCGCCGGCACCGACGAGAGCCCGGGCGACGTCTATCTGTACCAGGGCCGCTCCTACAAGGCGTATCGCGGCATGGGCTCGGTGGGCGCCATGGCCCGCGGCTCGGCCGACCGCTACTTCCAGGAGGAAGTCAAGGATACCATGAAGCTCGTCCCGGAAGGCGTTGAAGGACAAGTGCCTTTCAAGGGGCCGACCGGGCAGGTGCTGCACCAGCTGGTGGGCGGCCTGCGCGCCGCCATGGGCTACACCGGCTCGCCCACCATCCCCGAACTGCAGCAGCGCGCCCGGTTCGTGCGCATCTCCAACGCCGGCCTGCGCGAGAGCCACGTGCACGACGTGGTGATCACGCGGGAATCGCCCAACTACCCAGGCGCGTAGCCCATGCGCCCCGGCGCCCGCATCCAGGCCGTCATCGACCTGGCGGGCGCGGTCGGGCAGGCGGCCCGCGCCGGCGGCGCCCCGGCCGACGTCATCCTGCGCGACTATTTCCGCCCCCGCCGCTACGCCGGCTCAAAGGACCGCCGCGCCGTCGCCGACCTGCTGTTCGCCGTGCTGCGCCGCCGGGTCGAGCTGGACTGGCGGCTCGACGCCGATGCCGACGCACGCCTTGCCGTGCTGCTCCACCTCTGCCTGGAAGGCGAGACGGTCCAGAGGCTTGCGGCGCTTTTCGCAGGCGACGACCACGCCCCCGCGCCGCCCTCGGCCGACGAGGCGGCGGCCCTAGAGGCGGCGGCGCGCCGGGATCTCTACCACGCCCCCGCCTGGGCGCGGCTGAACTTCCCCGAATGGCTGCAGCCGTCCTTCGAGCGGCGGTTCGGCGACCGGCTGGAGGCGGAGATGGCGGCGCTCGACGGCCGCGCACCCCTCGACCTGCGGGTCAACACGCTGCGCGGCACCGTCGAGCAGGCGCTGGCGGCGTTGCCCGGGGCCTCCCAGGGCGGCCTGCTTGCGACCGCGCTGCGGCTGCCGCCGGGCCACGACATCTCCCATGAAGCCATATACTTGAAGGGCGTCGTGGAGATCCAGGATGAAGCTTCGCAGGCGGGCGCCGCGCTGGCCGGCGCCGCGCCCGGCCTGCAGGTGCTCGACCTGTGCGCCGGCGGCGGCGGCAAGGCGCTGGCCATGGCGGCGCGGATGGCAAGCCGCGGCCAGATCTTCGCCTACGACGCCGACCCGAAGCGGCTGGAGCGGATGCGGCCACGGGCCAAGCGGGCGGGCGCCACCAACATCCAGTACGTGCGCGCCGCCGCCGCGCTGCCCGCCGGCATGGACCGGGTGGTGCTCGATGTGCCGTGCAGCGGCACTGGCACCTGGCGGCGCAGCCCGGAGCTGCGCACAAGGCTGACGCCCGACCGCCTCGAAGGCCTGGTCCGGCTGCAGGACGAGCTGCTGGACCGGGGCGCCGCGCTGGTCGGGCCCGGCGGGCGGCTGGTCTACATGACCTGCTCGCTGCTGCCCGAGGAGGACGAGGACCGCGTCGCCGCCTTCCTCGACCGCAACGGCGGCTTCCGCGCCGTGCCCTACGGGGACGCCTGGCCGGCGGAAGAGGGCGCGCCACCCGCCACCCTGTCGGCCGTGCCCGACTACCTCGTGCTCAGCCCCGCCAGCCACCGCACCGACGGCTTTTTCGTTGCCGTCCTCCAGCGCTCGAATTAGGGTCCGCCGCCATGACAGAGAACGTGCTGATCGTCGATTTCGGGTCCCAGGTGACCCAGCTCATCGCCCGCCGGGTGCGCGAGGCGGGCGTCTATTCCGAGATCGTCCCCTTCAACAAGGTGGACGAGATGATCGGCGGCTTCGCGCCCAAGGGAATCATCCTCTCCGGCGGTCCCGCCTCGGTGATCGCCGAGGACACGCCGCGCATTCCCGCGAGCGTGTTCGAGCAGGGCGTGCCGATCCTCGGCATCTGCTACGGCGAGCAGGCGCTGTGCGCCCAGCTCGGCGGCTCGGTCGAGGCGGCCGACCACCGCGAGTTCGGCCGCGCCTTCCTGCAGGTGACCGGCTCCTGCGCCCTGTTCGACGGCGTCTGGTCGCCCGGCGAGCGCCACCAGGTGTGGATGAGCCACGGCGACCGGGTCGACTCCATCCCGCCCGGCTTCCGCATCGTCGGCGTCAGCGACGGCGCGCCCTTCGCCGCCATCGCCGACGAGGACCGGCGCATCTACGCCGTCCAGTTCCATCCCGAGGTGATGCACACGCCCGATGGCGGCCGGCTGCTGGCCAACTTCGTCCACAACGTCTGCGGCTGCGCCTCGGGCTGGACCATGGCTGCCTTCCGTGACGCCAAGATCGCCGAGGTGCGCAAGCAGGTGGGCGAGGGCAGGGTGATCTGCGGCCTGTCCGGCGGCGTCGACAGCTCGGTGGTGGCGGTGCTGCTGCACGAGGCCATCGGCGACCAGCTCACCTGCGTCTTCGTCGACCACGGCCTGCTGCGCGCCGGCGAGGCCGAGGAGGTGGTGAGCCTGTTCCGCGGCCACTACAACATCCCGCTGGTGCACGTCGACGCCTCGACGCTGTTCCTGGAGAAGCTGGCGGGCGTCACCGACCCGGAGAAGAAGCGCAAGATCATCGGCGCCACCTTCATCGACGTGTTCGAGGCCGAGGCGAAGAAGGTGGGCGGCGCCCGGTTCCTCGCCCAGGGCACGCTCTACCCGGACGTGATCGAGTCCGTCTCGTTCGGCGGCGGCCCCAGCGTCACCATCAAGTCGCACCACAACGTCGGCGGCCTGCCCGAGCGCATGAACATGGCGCTGGTGGCGCCCCTGCCCGAGCTGTTCAAGGACGAGGTGCGCGACCTGGGCCGCGAACTGGGCCTGCCCGAGACGCTGGTGGGCCGCCACCCGTTCCCCGGCCCGGGCCTCGCCATCCGCATCCCCGGCGAGATCGCCGCCGACAGGATCGCCATCCTGCAGAAGGCCGACAGGATCTATCTGGAGGAGATCCGCCGCGCCGGCCTCTACGACGCCATCTGGCAGGCCTTCGCCGTGCTGCTGCCGGTGCGTACCGTTGGCGTGATGGGCGACGAGCGCACCTACGACCATGTCTGCGCCCTGCGCGCCGTGACCTCCACCGACGGCATGACCGCCGACTACTACCCCTTCGACCACGACTTCCTGGGCCGCGTCTCCAGCCGCATCATCAACGAGGTGCGGGGGATCAACCGGGTGGTGTACGATGTGACTTCAAAGCCGCCGGGGACGATCGAGTGGGAGTAATTTTGGCTCAACCGGGCGTGCGCGAAACAACACCACAAGTCGGTGACAAACAAGGTTGCGGTATTAGGTGCCAAGTTCGCCTTGACGATCTCGCGACCTAGCGCAGGGTCGCTCGGTAAGCTGTAGCCACCAGAGACACATGAGTCTCTAGGGGCGGGCGCAACTCGAAGGCCCGTGGCTCGCGAGCGAAATTCCATAGCCGTACCAGACTCCACTCGTCGCCGCAGTCTTCAGAGGCGGCGAACTCGTTGCTGGTAATGTGGAAAGGCGTGCGTTCCCAGCCATTGGTGGTCTTCACCTCAATCAGGCGTCGACTGCCATCGGGCTCGAAGCTTTCGATGTCGTAGCCTGCGCCGTCGCCATCCACCTGGGACGTCCAGCGAATGCCTCCGGCGAGATCGGTTCGGCCGGCGGTACGGAGGACGGCGTGCTCGTGGGCCAACACGAGCTCCTCGCCCGCGCGGCCCAGCGCCCGATTGCGGGCGTCCCTTTCGGCCGCGTCGAATTGCCGGGCGAGTGCGGTCATTCGCTCCAACTCCTTCGGAGGTGGCTGATTGCTGCGGGTGGGGGGCGGGCCGATCCACAGGACTGCATCGTCTTCCCCAAGAGGCGGCGGAATTTGCCGATTGCTTGGGCGCCATACTGGCGCGAGCCAGTCAGGATGACGGTCCAGCCAACGGGCAACCGCGTCCGCCAAGGATGCCTGGAAGTTAAAGGCCGGTTTGTACCCGAAAATCCAGGGCTGGCCCATGCACTGAAGGACGGCACTGATGTTCTGGTGTTTATACTCGATGGAGCCGCGCGGCCGACCGATCATCGTTTGAAGCATCCGGTTGTGTTCGGCCTTGGCGTAGGGCTGGCCGGCGATGTCTTCCGCCAGCATCGCGAAATAATCCGCGACAATGGCGTCGTTCTCATCGTCGCTCCAGTCAACGGCCATGTGTGCACGGGGTTTCGGAGCGCGAACTACGGCTGTTTCCGCTCATGCCAGGAGGTGCGTTGGTACGCCCAGCGTCGGCCCGGCATCGGCGAGGCGCTTGTCAAGCGTATAGACCGTGGCGCCGTGGTCCGATGCCACCGCAAGATGCAGTCCGTCGCCCGCCCGCAGGCCGAGGGCATGCTGGTCAATAAAATGCGCTGCGGCGCGGAAGTGCCCGCCGGCCACTGCCAAGACGCTAAAGCTCTCCGCGACTAGCCTGTTAAAAAGAGCCATTGCCGTTGCGCGCTGTTCGAGCGTGATCTGGGCAGTGCGCAGCTTGATCGCCATGGCCGATGATAGCTCGGTAATGGTCCAGTCGCTGACCAGTAGGCTTCCTGCCGGCTGCGCCGCCAGCCAGGCTTGCGCACGGGCGGTAGCAGCCTCGGCGGAAAGTGCCGTGACGATAAGTGACGTGTCCAGATAGGCCGTCAATAGCGGTCGCCGTCGCGCATGGATCGCAACAGATCAGCAGCATTCTGCTCCTGGAGCGGCATGGCGGCGGTGACGGCCTGGAGCATCGCCAGATCGACCGGCTTGCGGGGCGGAGCAACGGCCGTCAGGCGCGCAACAGGTTTTCCGCGCCGGGTAATATCGACGGATTCTCCGCCTTCAACTCGGTCGACGAGCTCGCTCAAATGGGCCTTTGCATCTGCCAGACTGACCTTGTTCATGAATGGCTCCTGACCAACTAGATGGTCATTGTACGGCAAAGTGACAGGCTGTTCCATCACCGCCTAATCCCTCAGCACCTTCCGCAGCGACGCCTCGATCTGGCCGCCGCACCAGGTGTCGCCGTAGTCCCGCTTCGCCTTCTCGGCCAGCTCGGCCAGCGGCGGCAGGGCGGCGACGCGGCGCGTGAGGGCGGCGGTCAGCGGCGCGCTCTCGTCCAGTATCCGGCCGAGGGCGGGGAAGCGGTCGGCCATGGTGGACCACAGGGTGGCGCTCACCACGTCGGCGAGGCCGGGCGCGTCGCCGCCCAGCAGGAAGCCGCCGCCGGCGGTCAGCCCGTGGCGGCGGCCGGTCTCCTCCCAGAACGACATCCACCGGCGCAGGCGGGGCTCGAAGTCGCGCCAGCGCTCCGGCGTCCACATCTGGCGGCCGCCGTCCAGCGTCATCTCGTCGATCACGTCGTTGGCGTCGCAGACGATCTTGAGGGTCAGTGCGCGCAGGCCGGGCGAGGCGGGCATCAGGCCCAGGCTCTCGCCCAGGTAGAGCACGATGGCTGGCATCTGGGCGACGGCCACGTCCGCCGTGCGGTCGACCAGCAGGGGCGGGCCCATGAAGGGCACGGGCATGTCGGCGACCGGCCCGTCCTTCGCGGCGGCGATGGCGGCGTCGCCGGCCTCGGTCCATTCCCGTCCGCCCCAGGCGAGCACGGCGCGCACGAACTGGCCGCGGAACGGCACGGACCAGTAGTAGAGTTCGTAGTCGGCCATGGCGGGGCTCCCGGCCTGGTGGACGATGAGGGCGACACCCGGTGAGATAGGTTCCAGGCACCAACTGGGCAGGGGTCGGTTCGCCGCTGGGGATCGCGCGGCACGAGCCAACGCTGGCGCCCGGCGGCCGGCCGGCTATAGTGGCGGCGAACCGGGCAGGGACGGAGAACCCACGACCATGAGCTACCGCGACAGCCTTCCCGCCGTGGAGCGGCGCGTGCGCCGGCTGGCGGTGCGGCGCGGCTGGCACCTGCTGAAGGCGCAGAAGCCCGACAAGCGGGTGCGCGCCCATGGCGGCTACATGCTGCGCGACGCCGACAGCTTCGAGATCGTCTTCGGCGACGCCGACTATCCCTATTGCGCCGACCTGGACGAGATCGAGGCCTATCTGGTCGGCCTGGCCGAGGCCGGGCAGGAGGAATAGCGCCGCCGCCTTTGCGCCAGCGCAATGCCGCCGGCCGTCCGGCGCGGCAAGGTCCGGTCCGATGCAACCGGCCGGAGCCTGCCCGTGAACAAGCCCGTTTCCCTCGCCGTGCCCGATGCCGACGCCGCCCTGGTGGCGCGGCGGGCGGCGGCGCTGCCGCGCTACACCTCCTATCCCACCGCCAACCACTTCGGCGCCGGCGTGGGCGCGGCCGACTACCGGCGCTGGCTGGCGGCGCTGCCGGAAGGGGCGGCGCTGTCGCTCTACCTGCATATCCCGTTCTGCGACACCCTGTGCTGGTACTGCGCCTGCAGCACCAGGGCGACGCGGCGCTACGAGCCGGTGGCGCGCTATCTGGACGCGCTGGAGGCGGAGATCGCGGCGGTCTCGGCCTTGGCGCCGGCGCGGCACCGTGTCACCCACATCCACTGGGGCGGCGGCTCGCCCGACATCCTGACGCCGGCCGACATCGCCCGGCTCGCCGCCGCCCTGCGGGCGCGGTTCGCGGTGGAGGAGGACGCCGAGTTCGCCGTCGAAGTCGACCCGCGGCTGATGACGGCCGGGAAGGCCGACGCGCTGGCCGCCGCCGGCGTCACCCGCATCTCGGTCGGCGTGCAGGACTTCGACCCGGCGGTGCAGCAGGCCATCGGCCGGCTGCAGGGCGTCGAGGTGACGCGCGAGGCCATCGGCCTGTTCCGCGCGCGGGGCGTGCGCTCGGTCAACGTCGACCTGGTCTACGGCCTGCCGCGCCAGACCGAGGCGAGCCTCGCCGCGACCGTCGAGCAGGTGCTGGCCCTGGCGCCCGACCGGATCGCCGTGTTCGGCTACGCCCACCTGCCGCGGCGGGTCGCCAACCAGAAGCTGATCGACGGGGCGGCGCTGCCCGGTGCCGTCGAGCGCTTCGCCCAGTCGCGGCTGCTGGCCGAGCGGCTGGCGCAGGCGGGCTACGTGGCGCTGGGGCTCGACCATTTCGCCCGGCCGGACGACGCGCTGGCGACCGGCGCGCTCCACCGCAACTTCCAGGGCTACACCACCGACCGGGCCGACGCGCTGATCGGCCTGGGCGCTTCCGCCATCGGCCTGATGCCCCGGGGCTATGTGCAGAACGCGGTGGCTGCTGCCGACTATGCGGCCCGCGTCGCCGGGGGCGGGCTGGCGACGGTGCGCGGCTGGGCCCTGAGCGACGACGACCGGGCGCGCGGCTTCGCCATCGAGCGGCTGATGTGCGACTTCGCCCTGTCGCTGGACGCGGTGGCGGCGCGCTTCGGCGGGGCGGCGGCCGCGGCCGTGCGCGCCGTCGCCGGGTCGGTGCTGGCGGACGATGAGGACGGTTTCGTCGAGCGCACGGCGGACGGCTTGCGGATCACCGAACGGGGCCGCCCGTTCGTCCGCCACGTCTGCGCCCGCTTCGACGCCTACCTCGACCCGGAAGGCGGCGCCAGGCATTCCCTGTCGGTTTAGGGCACGCTTGCGCTCGCGGCCCGGTCGGGCCAGGGCGGCGCATCTCGATACGCGGCCCTGCGGGCCGCACTCGATGCGAGCGGGAAACAGCGGCCTCCCTCCCGACGTCCTTGCGAGGCGCACAGCGCCGCGGCAACCCAGGGGCCGTGGGCCGAGGCGGCTGCCCGTGGGTCGCTTCGCTGTGCTCGCAAGGACCAAGCGGGGGTGGCAGGCCCGCGCCGTCCTTCGCGACGCGTCCCTTCGCCTGCGTTCAGGGCCGCTCCTCAGGACGAGCGGGACTGGATATTCACCGTTGGTGCCGAGGAGGGCCGAAGGCCCGTCGCGAAGCACGGCCGCATGAAAGATCCTCTCCCCGTCCTTGCGAGGCGCGCAGCGCCGCGGCAACCCAGGGGCGGTGGGCCGAGGCGGCTGCCCGTGGGTCGCTTCGCGGCGCTCGCAAGGACGTCAAACCTATGTCCTCACCCCACGATCTCGTAGGCCGGGTCGGCCAGGGTGAAGGCGGCCTGGCGGTCGGGGGCGGGCGGGTAGATCCACTTGGTGTTGATCTCCCGCTTGAGCGCCTTGGCCTCGCCGCGGGTCAGCACCACCCGGCGGTCCCAGCCCTCGGTCTGCACCGCGCCCCACGGCCCGAGGTCGAGGCAGGTGACGTAGAGCGCCTGGCTGTAGGGGTGGAGCGGCAGGCCCGCCAGCTCGGCGGCGGCGTTGTGGCCGGCGACGCGCCCCAGCTTCAGCGCGTGCTGGCACGACATCAGCGCGGTGTTGCCGTCGTCGTCGGTGGCGGCGAGGGCCACATCGCCGGCGACGAAGACGCCCGGCACGCCCTGCGCCCGCAGGTAGCGGTCGGCGGCGAGCCGGCCCAGCGCGTCGTGGGCGCCGGGGATGCGGGCCGCGAGCGGGCTGGCGCGCATGCCGGCGGTCCACACCACCGTGGCGGCCTCGATCCGCTCGCCCGACGTGGTGACCACGCCGCCGGCGTCGATGGCGCCGGCGGCGGCGCCCGTCCGCGATTCCACGCCGGCGTCGGCCAGCGCCTCCTCGATGACCGGCCGAGGCCCGTCGCCCAGTTCCCAGCCGACGGCGGGCGCGCGCTCCAGCACCACCACGCGGACCGCGGCGTCCGGCCCCAGGATGGACCGCAGCCGGGCCGGCAGCTTGGTCGCCAGCTCGATGCCGGTGAAGCCGCCGCCGACCACGACCACCGTATTGCGGGCGGGCGTGTCCGGCCGGCCGGCGAGGGCGGTGAGGTGGTCGTGCAGCCGGGTCGCCCCGTCGAACTGGTCGACGTCGAAGGCGTGCTCGGCGAGGCCGGGGATCGCGGGACGGAACAGGGTGCTGCCGGTCGCCAGCACGAACCGGTCGTAGGACAGGACCCGCTCCGTCCCGTCTTTGCCCGCGACGGTGACGCGGCGGCCGGCGGTGTCCACGTCGCTCACCGTGCCGGGCAGGTGGCGCACGCCGACCGCCTCGAGCAGCGGGCCGATGCCGGGCGTCATCTCGTCGAAGGCGGTCTCGTAGAGGCGGGGCCGCATGTGCAGCGCCGGCTCGGGCGAGACCACGGTGACGGCGATCTCGCCCTCCTTGCCGGCCAGGGAGACGGCGCGGGCGGCGGCGAGGGCGGCCCAGGTGCCGGCGAATCCGGAACCGGCGATGAGGATCTGCTTGGTCATGGCGATGTCCTTTCGAGGGCGCCGGGCAAGGGAAGCCCGTTCGCCGGGCGCAAGGCCGCGGCGCACTTCCCGGCTGCCGGCGCAGCGCCGTGAAGGGGCTCGGAACTGTCGGTGGCGGAAGCGCCGGGCCTAGCCCGCGCCTTCCTCCGGTCGCGCCCTGCGCGGCGAGGCGCGGGCCCTGATCCGCCCGTCCATCCAGTCGGACAGGTCGGCATAGAACGATTTGGGCGCCTTGCGGCCGAAGCCGGCGGCCACGTCGGCGAGGGTGGTGCGGGCGAGGCTGTCGCGCATCGCCTTCTCGGCGCTCAGCATCACCGCGTGGATGCCGCAGACGCCCTTCGTCGCCCAGCCGGGCGGGTCGCCCTCGAACAGGGCGCAGCGGCCGCGGATCTCCTGGCAGTCGAACAGCTTCTTGTCGCCCTCGACGGCGTCGACCACGTCGAGGAAGGTGACCGCCTCGGCCGGGCGCGCCAGCACGTAGCCGCCGCGCACGCCCTCGCTGGCGGCGACGATCCCGGCCTTCTCCAGCCTGGGAAAGATCTTGGCCAGGAACGAGGGCGAGACGCCCTGCAGCTCGGCCAGGTCGCGGCTGCTGAGCGGCGTGTCGCCCGAGCCCACCAGGTAGAGCAGGCAGTGGATCGCATATTCGACGCTGGAGGTGATGTGTGCCATAACGCGGACACTATCACTCCGCGTTATGGCTCGCAAGCACAAAACGCAGACAGGTTTTATCCGCGTTATCCGTGGTCGCTCCGCCGCCTAGAAGATTGCCCGCAGCAGCAGGAACGCGATGGCGCTGAGGATGCCGGCCGCCGGCAGGGTGATCACCCAGGCGAGGGCGATCGGCTTCATCAGGCCCCAGTTGGTCTGCCGGTTCACTAGGCCGATGCCCAGCACCGCACCGATCAGGATGTGGGTGCTGGAGACCGGCAGGCCGAAGGTCGAGGCCAGCATCACCACGCCGGCCGCCGACAGCTCGGCCGAGAAGCCGGAGGCCGGGTGGATCTTGGTCAGGTTGTGGCCGACGGTCGCGATCACTTCTTTGCCGATGAACCAGAGGCCGACGATCAGCGCGATGCCGAAGGTGATCATGGCCGGGGCGGGCACCGCGACGTTGGATTCGATGCCGTTGGTGCGCAGCACGTCCAGGATGGCGGCGAACGGGCCGATGGCGTTGGCGATGTCGTTGGAGCCGTGGCTGAAGGCGAAACCGGACGCGGTGAACACCTGCATCCAGCTGAAGATCAGGAACGTGGACCGGCCCAGGGATTGGCCCTTGAGCGTCTTGGCGAAGATGAAGGTGGCCATCCAGACCCCGGCGCCGATCATCGCCATGATCAGGTAGTTGTTGAGGGTCGTCAGGCCGAGGTCCATGTGCTTGAGGCCCTTGAACAGCACCATGGAGGAAATGATCATGGCGCCGATGGCCGCGACCAGCGGCACCCAGGTCTCAAGTGCCCGATAAGCCTTCAGGCTTTCGCGCTTCTGGTCGATCCGGTGCAGCTCCCGGTAGTAGTCGGATTCGAGATCCGCGGGGTCGAAGTCCTCGCCGCTGGCGAGGGAGACGTCCCGCGCCAGGGAATGGGTGTAGGAGATCTTCTGGATCTCGGACAGCCGCTCGAAGGCTTCCTTGTGCCGCCGGCCGTGCTCGCGCTTCTCTTGCTTGATCTCGGCGAGCTGGGCCTCGGCCGCCTCGTTGTAGCTCAGGATGTGCTTCTTGATCTGGGAGAACAGCGTGTAGGAGACGAGGCCGCCCAGCACCGGTGACAGCACCCAGGAGATGGCGATCTGGCCGATCTTGCCCCATTGCACCAGGGAGAAGGCGTCGCTGGTGCCGCTCATCAGGATGCCGAGGGTGATCGAACTGCCGACGATGGCGCCGACGATCGAGTGGGTGGTGGAGACGGGATAGCCCTTCTTGGTGGCGAACAGCAGCCACAGCGCCGCCGCGACCAGCGCAGACATCATGATGTAGACGAAGTCGAGCGGCTGCACCTGCATGCCGCCCAGGTCGACGATGCCGCCCCTGATGGTGCTGGTGACCGCGCCGCCGGCGATGATCGCGCCGCTCACCTCGAAGATCGCCGCGATGGCGAGCGCCTGCCTGATGGTCAGCGTGCCGGCGCCGACGCTGGTGCCGAACGAGTTGGCGACGTCGTTGCCGCCGATGTTGAACGCCATGAACACGCCGAACAGCGTGGCGAGCAGCAGCAGTATCCAGTAGTTTCCGTTTGTATAGCCGGTCGCCCAGTAAAGAAAATAACCCGTGGCGACGATGAACAGCGCGCCGAAGAACCAGCTTAACCCCGACGGGCCCTTTCCCCCTTCGGCCGGGCCGTCCACCGTGCCGGATTGCGTGCTCATTCTGATCCCCCGCCAAATTCAATGGGTTGTCGGCCACTGCGGATTTCTCGCAGCAACACGGCCCTCAACCATTATGGCAGGGTATGTGACGGTTGGATGACAGCCGGTTGATTTTCGGAAGTCGCCGATCTGTTACGACGGGGAAGGTAATAGTCGCTCACCACCCCGTCGCGGCTCATCCGCGTTTCGGGGCGCACGAACCGCTGTCGCATCGGGATGGGACCGGACCCCGGCCTACCGCTTCTGGTCGACGTCGCGTACGGCGCCGCGGGCGGCGCTGGTGGTGAAGGCGGCGTAGGCCCTGAGGGCGGTGGAGACTTTGCGGGTCCGCTCGCCCGGCTTCCAGGCGTCCTCGCCCTTCGCCTGCATGGCCCTGCGCCGCGCCTCGATGTCGGAGTCGGGCAGGGCCAGCCTGACGGTGCGGTTCGGGATGTCGATCTCGATGGTGTCGCCGTCCTCGACCAGGCCGATCAGGCCGCCCTCGGCCGCCTCGGGCGAGACATGGCCGATGGACAGGCCCGAGGTGCCGCCGGAGAAGCGGCCGTCGGTGATCAGGGCGCAGGCCTTGCCCAGCCCCTTCGACTTCAGGTAGCTGGTCGGATAGAGCATCTCCTGCATGCCCGGGCCGCCGCGCGGGCCCTCGTAGCGGATCACCACCACGTCGCCTTCCTTCACCTTGTTGGTGAGGATGGCGGAGACCGCCGCGTCCTGGCTCTCGTAGACCTTGGCCGGGCCGGAGAACTTCAGGATGCTCTCGTCGACGCCTGCGGTCTTCACGATGCAGCCGTCGGGCGCCAGGTTGCCCTTCAGCACGGCGAGGCCGCCGTCCCTGGAGAAGGCGTGCTCCACGTCGCGGATCACGCCGCCCTCGCGGTCCAGGTCCAGCTCCTTCCAGCGCTGCCGCTGGCTGAACGCCACCTGGGTGGGCACGCCGCCGGGCGCCGCCCGGTAGAAGGTGTGGACCGACTCGCTCTCGGTACGGCACACGTCCCAGCGGTCGAGCGCGTCGCCCAGGCTGGCGCTGTGCACCGTCGGCACGTCGGCGTGGATCAGGCCGCCCCGGTCCAGTTCGCCGAGGATCGCCATGATGCCGCCGGCGCGGTGGACGTCCTCCATGTGCACGTCGGACTTGGCGGGCGCCACCTTCGACAGGCAGGGCACCCGGCGCGACAGCCGGTCGATGTCCTCCATGGTGAAGTCCACCTGCGCCTCGTGGGCGGCGGCCAGCAGGTGCAGCACCGTGTTGGTGGAGCCGCCCATGGCGATGTCCAGGCTCATGGCATTCTCGAACGCCGGGAAGCTGGCGATGGCGCGGGGCAGCACGCTCTCGTCGTCCTGCTCGTAGTAGCGGCGGACGATGTCGACCACCACGTGGCCGGCCTCGCGGAACAGCCGCTCTCGGTCGGCGTGGGTGGCCAGCACCGAGCCGTTGCCGGGCAGCGACAGGCCGAGCGCCTCGGTCAGGCAGTTCATGGAATTGGCGGTGAACATGCCCGAGCACGAGCCGCAGGTCGGGCAGGCCGAGCGCTCGATGTTCGCCACCTCCTCGTCGCTGACGCTGTCGTCGGCGGCGGCGACCATGGCGTCCACCAGGTCGAGGGCCACTTCCTTGCCCTTCAGCAGCACCTTGCCGGCCTCCATCGGGCCGCCGGAGACGAACACCGACGGGATGTTGAGCCGCAGCGAGGCCATCAGCATGCCGGGGGTGATCTTGTCGCAGTTGGAGATGCACACCAGCCCGTCGACGCAGTGGGCGTTGGCCATGTACTCGACGCTGTCGGCGATCAGCTCGCGGGACGGCAGGCTGTAGAGCATGCCGTCATGGCCCATGGCGATGCCGTCGTCCACGGCGATGGTGTTGAACTCCTTGGCGACGCCGCCGGCGCGCTCGATCTCGCGGGCCACCAGCTGGCCCAGGTCCTTCAGGTGCACGTGGCCGGGCACGAACTGGGTGAAGGAGTTGACCACGGCGATGATCGGCTTGCCGAAGTCGCCGTCCTTCATGCCGGTGGCGCGCCACAGGCCGCGGGCGCCGGCCATGTTGCGGCCGTGGGTGGAAGTGCGGGAGCGATAGGCGGGCATGTCGGTTCCCCGGTCGATGAACGGTGTGCGCCGGCCATGCCGGCGTTCAAGCCCTCGAGATAGCCCGTTCGGCACGCCCTGTCCACGTTTCCTCCGCCGGCTCGCCCGGCTCTGGTGGGCTCGCGCGCCGTTCCGCAGCGGTTTGACTCTGCTCAATGCGCGGCGGTCGCGGTCCTGCCAGTGTGCGATGTCTGCAGGGAGATGAGCCATGGCGGCGGCATCGCGGTTCGGCTTTTGGGCGGCTCTGGCGGCGTGCGCGGCGGCGATCGGCTATATCATCCCCCAGCTGCTCCAGGTCGCGGGCATGCTCGCCGATCCCTGGGACCGCATCCTGATCTTCGCGCCGTCGCTGCTGCTGGCGCCCTGCTACGTGCTGGCGGTCGCCGCCGCCCACGCGGCGACGCCGCGGGACGGCAAGGTCTGGAGCGTGGCGGCGCTCTGCCTCGCCATCCTCTACGCCGCCGATGTCAGCATGATGTACGTCATGCAGCTCGGCTCGGTCATCCCGCATGACATGCGGGGCGAGGGCGCGGCGGTGGCGTGGGCGTCCTGCTGCGCCTACGGCATGCCGACCATGGCGGTGGACCTGCTGGGCTACACCTGGATGAGCGCATCGACGCTGCTGCTGGCGCCGGCCTTTCCGGGCGGCGGCCGAC
The DNA here is from genome assembly GCA_016124315.1 of Alphaproteobacteria bacterium. GTDB lineage: Bacteria > Pseudomonadota > Alphaproteobacteria > SMXS01 > SMXS01 > RI-34. The sequence continues at coordinate 42,833 of WGNW01000018.1, read as the reverse complement.
GGCGCTGGCTGCGCGGGGCGCTGGTCGCCAACGGGCTGGTCGGCATCCCGATCTTCGGCCAGCTGGCGTGGCCCGAGCTGCTCTACGCGGCTTCGCCCTGGATCGTCACCTTCCCGGCGGCGATGATCTTGCTGGCCCTCGAACTGGGAGGCGAGACGCCGGCGCGGGCCGACTGCCGTTCGCCGTGATGCCTCATCGGGCCGCCAGCATGATGAGCGCAGCGCCGCCGAGGGCGATCGCGTCCTCGATGAGGGCCGCGGGGAGGTCCTTTCCCAGGGCGCGAGCAAGTCGCATGCGGAATGCGTAGCCGCCCAGCGTGCCGGCGACCGCGCCGGCCAGCCCGGCCATGGCGCCGCCGAACAGCGAGCCGCCGGCCGCGCCGACGACCGCTCCCGAGAACCCGCCCGACACCAGCCGTGCGATGAATCCCGGCGGCGCCTTGCGGCTGGGGGTGGAGGGCAGCGTGTCGACCACCAGCTCGCCCAGCGCCAGGGCGGAGAGGATGCCGGCGGCGACGAAGGTGGCCATGAACGAGAACGGGGTCCCCGCGAGCGCCAGCCAGCCCCCGACGGCTGCCCACGCCACGGCGACGGGCGCGGTGAAGGTGCGCAGGCCGGCGACGCCGCCGATCAGCAGTGCGAGCAGATACAGCATTGCTTCCTCCTGTGCCGACTAAGCCCGAGGGATAGGACGCGGGGCCTAAGGGGTGGCGGGCGCGGGCGCGAGCGGCGGACCGGTGAACTCCGCCTGGATGGTCACCTCGACGGTGTCGCCCACGCCCATGCTGCTGCCCGGCGCCGGCACGCCGTAGCTGACGCCGAAATCCGACCGGCTGAAGGTACCCGTGGCCGAGAAGCCGATGCGCGCGTGCGGGTCCATCGGGTGGCCGGCCCAGCCGCCGTTGAACGTGGCGTCGAGGGTCACCGGCCTGGTCACGCCGTGGAGGGTGAGGTCGCCGGTAATGCGCGCGTCGTTGCCGCCTGTCGGCTCGACGGCCGTCGAGCGGAAGGTGATTTCGGGGTATTGCGCGGTGTCCAGCCATTCCGGGCCCTTGATCGTGTCGGCGAAGCCTTCGGGCGGATGCGGCAGGTCCAGGGAAGCCGCATCGACGGTGGCCTCGACGGCGGCGGCGGCAGGATCGGCGGGGTCGAAGGTCAGCGAGGCGTCGAAGTCTCGGAATTCCGCCGTGTAGAGCGAGAAGCCCAGGTGGCTGAGCCGGAAGACAAGGGTGGCGTGGCTCTTGTCCAGCGCGTAGTCGCCGGCGGGAATTTCGCCCGCCGCCGGCGGCGGGGCTTCCTCTTCCGAGCGTGCCGGGAGGGCGAGGGCGGTGCACGCCAGGACAAGCATTGCGAGACGTTTCATGGACCTTCTCCACGGCAGCGGGACGGGGACCTCGGCGCGATGATCCGCCGCCCCGCTTGCGGCGTCAAACGCCGAATGAGCCGGACGCAAGCCGGTTGGAGGACGGGAGCGGGAGTGCTATGAAGGCGCCGGACGCCATGTCCGGCCGCCACACCCAAGGGGAACGGCATGTCGAAATTCGAGAAGCAGCGCAACGTCACGGTCCGCGACATCGCGGCCCGCAAGGGCAAGGCGCCCGTAGTGTGCCTGACCGCCTACACCGCGCTGGTCGCCAAGTTGCTCGATCCCCACGTGGACCTGCTGCTGGTGGGCGATTCCGTGGGCATGGTGATCCACGGCCTGCCCAACACGGTCGGCGTCACGATGGAGATGATGATCCTGCACGGCCAGGCGGTCATGCGCGGGGCGCCGCGCGCCTGCATCGTCGTCGACATGCCGTTCGGCAGCTACGAGGCGTCGCCGGAGCAGGCCTTTACCAACGCCGCGCGGATCATGCGCGAGACCGGCTGCGCGGCGGTGAAGCTGGAAGGCGGCCGGGTGATGGCGCCCACCATCGAGTTCATGGTCAAGCGGGGCATTCCGGTGATGGGCCATATCGGCCTGCAGCCCCAGAAGGTGAACATGCACGGCTATGCCGCCAAGGGCCGCCGCCGCGACGAGTGGGACGACGTGATCGCCGACGCCCGGGCGGTCGCCGACGCCGGCGCCTTCGCGACGGTGGTCGAGGCGGTCGCCGGCGATCTGGGCGAGCGGGTGACGGCCGAGGCGTCCAACGTCACCATCGGCATCGGCGCGTCCTCGGCCTGCGACGGTCAGATCCTCGTCACGGAGGACATGATCGGCCTGTTCGCCACCACCCCGAGCTTCGTCAAGCGCTACGCCGAATGGGGCGCGGCCATCGACGAAGCGGCCGCCAACTACGCCGCAGAAGTCAAGGCGCGGCGTTTCCCCGGCGCCGAACATACATATTCAATGCGCGACTGATTCCGGGCCGGTTTTCGGCCGCCAGATCGTTTGCGAACCCGGGGGACGCAAGCTAAGGTAGCCGCCCGTTCCCGGCAAAGGAGGCCTGAGTGAGCGACATCTTCCGCGAAGTCGATGAAGAGGTCCGCCAAGAGCAGATCACGACTTTCCTGAAGCGCTACGGAAAGTACCTGGCGGTCGTCATCACGCTGGTGATCATCGGCGTCGCGGGGTATCGCTACCTGGAAGACCAGAAGCAGCGGCAGCACGCCGGCATGGGCGACAGCTTCGTCGCTGCGACCGACCTGGCCAGCAAGGGCGACACCGACCAGGCCCGTGCCAAGTTCGCCGCGCTGGCGAAGGAGGATCCCGACGAGAGCTATGGACTGCTGTCCCGGTTCCGGATCGCGGAACTGCTGGCCGAGAGCAAGGACCGCAAGGGAGCCCGGACCGCCTATGACGAGATCGCGGCGGATTCCGGGGTGGCCGACGTCTATCGCGACCTGGCGGCGCTCTATTCGGCGAGCCTTGGCCTCGAGGAGGGCGGCGGCGCCGATCTGGCCAAGCGCCTGGACAAGATGGATGACGCCGACAACCCGTGGCATCTGTCGGTCATGGAACTGAAGGGCCTGAACCAGTACAAGATGGGCCAGCGCGACGCGGCGAAGACGACGTTCCGCACGTTGTTCGACGCCGCGCCCGAGCAGTCCGGGTTCAAGGGACGGTCCGCCGAGATGCTGGCCGTGCTCGGTGTGCCCTCGAGCGAACTCGCCAAGAAAAACTGAAGTGGTGCGCCCGATGCCGATTCCTACCTCGCCGACCAGTTTCCGTCGGCAGCCCGACCGACACCGGATTGGCGTCGTCGCCGTGATGGTGCTGGCGACGGCGGCCCTGCTGGCCGGCTGCAATGGCAGCAAGTCCAAGAAGATCGTGCTGGAGGGCGAGCGCCGGCCGATCGTCGAACTGAGCGAGCAGCTGACGCCCGATCCGGCGCTGCACGACGTCGAGGTCCGGCTTCCGGCGCCGTATCTCAATCCCGACTGGCCACAGGCGGGCGGCTATGCGAACCACGCCATGGAGCATCTGCAGCTGGCGCCGTCGCCGCGAATCATCTGGCGCGCCAAGGTCGGCAGCGCGTCGCGCAATCGGCCGCTGACCGCGCAGCCCATCGTCGTCAACGGCGTGGTCTATGCCATGGGCTCCGGCTGGGGCGTCACCGCCTTCGACGCCGACACCGGCCGCAAGCTCTGGACGACCGACATCCGCGCCGACAAGGGCGAGCGGGAGAAGGAGGATTCCGCGGCGGGCGGCGGCATCAGCTACCACGACGGCAAGCTGTTCGTCGCGGTCGGCACCGGCGTCGCCGCCGCGCTCGACCCGCGGACGGGATCCGAACTCTGGCACACCAAGTTCGACGTGGCCCTGCGCGGCGCGCCGACGGCCGGCGACGGCTTCGTGTTCTATACCACCCACGACGACCAGCTCTACGCCGTCAACCCGGACAATGGGTCCGTGGTCTGGCAGCACGTGGCGATTGCCGAGCAGGCGGGCATGGTCGGCTCGGCGAGCCCGGCGGTGATCGGCGGCACGGTGGTGGCCGCCTTCGCTTCCGGCGAACTGTTCGCGCTGCAGGCCAGCAACGGGCGCGTCGCCTGGGCGGATTCGCTCACCCGGGTCGGCCGCATGACCGCCCTGTCGACCCTCAACGACATCGACGGCGATCCGGTCGTCGACCGCGGCGAGGTGTTCGCCGTCGGTCACAGCGGCCGCATGGCGGCGATCGATCTGAAGACCGGCACGCGGCTCTGGGAAAACAACATTCCCAGCGCCCAGACCATCTGGGTGGCGGGCGACTATCTCTATGTCATCACCGCCGACAACCAACTCGTTTGCGTGACGCGGCAGAACGGCCACGCCAAGTGGCTTACCGACCTGCAGCGCTACAAGGGCAACAACAAGAAGAAGCGGCTGATCATCTGGACCGGACCCGTGCTCGCGGGCGATCGTCTGCTGGTGGTGAACAACGCCGGCATGCTGGCGGCCTTCTCGCCCTATACGGGGGAGTTCCTGGGCGGCGTCGAAATCCCCTCCAAGCGGAACTTCATCTCGCCCGTGGTCGCCAACGGCACGCTCTACCTGATGGGAGACGACGGCGAACTGATCGCGATGCGGTGACGATGCCCCTTCCATGTCCTTCACAGCAGTCATCATCGGCCGACCCAATGTCGGCAAGTCCACCCTCTTCAACCGGTTGACCGGCAAGCGGCTCGCCCTGGTCGACGACCGGCCGGGCGTGACGCGCGACCGGCGCGAGGCGCCGGCGCGGATCGCCGGCCTCGAGTTCACCCTGATCGACACCGCCGGGCTGGAGGACGTCAACGACCAGTCCATGGAAGCCCGCATGCGGCGCCAGACCGAGCGCGCCATCGAGGGCGCCGACGTGGTGCTGTTCCTGATCGACGCCCGCGCCGGGGTCACCCCGCTCGACAGCCATTTCGCCAACTGGCTGCGCCAGACCGGCAAGCCGGTGGTGCTGGTGGCCAACAAGAGCGAGGGCGCCGGCGGCGACGCGGGCTATCTCGAGGCCTTCTCCCTGGGGCTCGGCGAGCCGGTGCCGATCTCGGCCGAGCACGGCGAGGGGCTGGTCGAGCTCCACGACGCCATGCTGGAGCACGTGGAACTCGTCGAACCGGGCGACGAGGACGGCGAGGGCGCGGGCGACGGCGCGCTGCATCTGGCGATCATCGGCCGGCCGAACGCGGGCAAGTCCACGCTGATCAACACGCTGATCGGCGAGGAGCGGCTGCTGGCCGGTCCCGAGGCCGGGCTGACCCGCGATTCCATCGCCGTGGAGTGGTCCTACGAGGGCGCGGTGATCCGGCTGTTCGACACCGCCGGCATGCGCAAGCGCGCCAAGGTGGTCGACAAGCTGGAGAAGCTCTCGGTGGCGGACGGCCTGCGGGCGGTGAAGTTCGCCCAGGTCGTGGTGCTGCTGGTGGACGCCACCTCGCCGCTGGACCGGCAGGACCGGGTGCTGGCCAACATGGTCGCGCGCGAGGGCCGGGCGCTTGTCGTCGCCCTGAACAAGTGGGACCTCGTCGACGACAAGGCCGCCGTGCTCAAGGAGGTCGAGGACATGCTCGATCTCGACATGCCCGAGGTGAGGGGCGTCGAGCTGGTCACCTTCTCGGCGCTCACCGGACGCGGCACCGAACGGCTGATGCCGGCGGTGATGAAGGCCTACGGGGCGTGGGACAGCCGCATCTCGACGGCGCGGCTCAACCGCTGGCTCGACGCCGCCACCCAGGCGCATCCGCCGCCCGCCCCGTCGGGACGGCGCATCAAGCTGCGCTACATGACCCAGGTGAAGGCCCGGCCGCCGACCTTCGTCGCGTTCTGCTCGCGGCCGGAGGACCTGCCGGACTCCTATATGCGCTACCTGATGAACGGTATCCGCGAGACGTTCGGCCTGTGGGGCACGCCGATCCGGATCCGCCTGAAGAAAGGCGAGAATCCCTACGCCGATTGAGAGGCGGGCCAATGCAAAACGGCCTTCCGGGGGAAGGCCGTTTGTCCGTTCTGATGGCCTGCAAGCCTACGCGCGCTGGTCCAGCGGCACGTAGGAGCGCTGCAGCGGGCCGGTGTAGAGCTGGCGTGGACGGCCGATCTTCTGCATCGGGTCCTCGATCATCTCGTTCCACTGGGCGACCCAGCCGACCGTGCGGGCCACCGCGAACAGCACGGTGAACATGCTGGTGGGGAAGCCCATGGCGCGCAGGATGATGCCCGAATAGAAATCGACGTTCGGATAGAGCTTCTTCTCAACGAAGTAGTCGTCCTCGAGGGCGATGCGCTCCAGTTCCATGGCCAGCTCGAGCAGCGGGTCGTTCTCCTTGCCCAGGGCGCCCAGCACCTCGTGGCAGGTCTCCTGCATCACCTTGGCGCGCGGATCGTAGTTCTTGTAGACCCGGTGGCCGAAGCCCATGAGGCGGAAGGGATCGTCCTTGTCCTTTGCCTTCTTGACGTATTCCGACACCCGGTCCTTGGAGCCGATCTGCTCCAGCATCAGCAACACCGCCTCGTTGGCGCCGCCATGGGCGGGGCCCCACAGGCAGGCGATGCCGGCGGCGATGCAGGCGAAGGGGTTGGCGCCCGACGAGCCGGCGAGGCGCACCGTAGAGGTCGACGCGTTCTGCTCGTGGTCGGCGTGCAGGGTGAAGATCCGGTCCATGGCCCGCGACAGGATCGGGTCGGGCTTGTAGGGCTCGGCCGGCACCGCGAAGGTCATGTGCAGGAAGTTCTCCGCATAGGTCAGGTCGTTGCGCGGATAGACGAACGGCTGGCCCGCCGAATACTTGTAGGCCATGGCGGCGATGGTCGGCATTTTGGCGACCAGCCGGTAGGAGGCGATCATCCGCTGGTGCGGGTCGTTGATGTCCGTGCTGTCATGGTAGAACGCCGACAGGGCGCCGACGACGCCGCACATCACCGCCATCGGATGGGCGTCGCGGCGGAAGCCGCGGAAGAACTCGCGCAGCTGCTCGTGCACCATGGTGTGGTAGGTGATGCCGCGCACGAAGTTGTCGCGCTGCTTCTTGTTCGGCAGCTCGCCGAACAGCAGCAGGTAGCTCACCTCCTCGAAGTCCGAATAGCGCGCCAGTTCCTCGATCGGGTAGCCGCGATACAGCAGCACGCCCTCGTCGCCGTCGATATAGGTGATCTTGGATTCGCAGCTGGCCGTGGAGGTGAATCCCGGGTCGAACGTGAAAACCCCGGAAGATCCGTAGAGCTTGCGGACGTCGACGACCTCGGGGCCGATGGATCCTTCCATGATCGGCATCTCGAGGGCATTGCCGTCGATCGTCAGTTTCGCCGTTTTTGCGTTGTCACCCATATACTGTCCCCTGTCTGGCAAGCGGCAGGCGCCGCCCTATGCGTTCATCTGGTCCACGATTCGCCCGAGACTTTCTTCCCGCCCGAGCACGGCAAGCACATCGAATATACCTGGCGAGGTGGTTCGGCCGCACAGCGCCGCGCGCAGCGGCTGAGCAATCTTGCCAAACTTGATACCTTCGGCCTCGCTTAATTTTCTCAGTGTCTGATCGAGGGTATCGGGCGTCCACTCATCGACGCCCTGCAGGCCGGTCAGGGCCCGTCCCAGGATCTCTTTGGCTTCGGGATTATTTAGCAGCATTTGTGCCTTCTCGTCCACTTTCAGTGGGCGGTGCACAACGAGAAACAGTGCTCCATCAGCAAGCTCGACCAAGGTTTTCGCCCGTTCCTTGAGGCCCGGCATGGCGCGCAGAATCCGTTCCTTCGCATCTGCGTCAAGAACGGCGCCGAGCTGCGCCTCGATCATCGGCGCCACCAGGTCGGCGAGGCGTCCGTCGTCGGCCTGGCGGATGTAGTGGCCGTTGAGGGATTCCAGCTTGGCGAAGTCGAACCGGGCTGCGGAGCGGCCGACGCCGTCGAGGTCGAACCACTCGACTGCCTGTTCGGTGGAGATGATCTCGTCGTCGCCATGGCCCCAGCCGAGCCGCAGCAGGTAGTTCCTGAGCGCCTCGGGCAGGTAGCCCATGTCGCGGTAGGCCTCCACGCCCAGCGCGCCGTGGCGCTTCGACAGCTTGGCGCCGTCGGGGCCGTGGATCAGCGGGATGTGGGCGAACACCGGCACGTCCCAGCCCATCAGCCGGTAGATGTGCGACTGGCGGAAGGCGTTGGTCAGGTGGTCGTCGCCGCGGACGACGTGGGTGATGCCCATGTCGTGATCGTCGACGACGACGGAAAGCATGTAGGTCGGCGTGCCGTCGGCGCGCAGCAGCACCATGTCGTCGAGCTGGTCGTTGGCGATCCGCACCGTGCCCTGCACGGCGTCGTCGATCACCGTCTCGCCGCTCTGCGGCGCCTTCAGCCTGATGACGGGGGCGACGCCGGGCGGCGCGTCCGCCGGGTCGCGGTCCCGCCAGCGGCCGTCATAGCGGATCGGCCGGCTCTCGGCGCGGGCAAGCTCGCGCATTTCGGCGAGTTCCTCCACGGAGGCGTAGCAGCGATAGGCGTTGCCGGCGTCCAGCAGTTGCTGCGCGACCTCGGCATGGCGCGCCGCACGGTGGGACTGGTAGACCACCTCGCCGTCGTGGGCGAGGCCGAGCCAGCTCATGCCGGCCAGGATGGCGTCGATCGCCGCCTGGGTGGAGCGCTCCCGGTCGGTGTCCTCGATGCGCAGCAGGAACCGGCCGCCATGGTGCCGGGCGAACAGCCAGTTGAACAGCGCCGTCCGGGCGCCGCCGATATGCAGGAAGCCCGTCGGCGACGGGGCGAAGCGCGTGACTACGGGCGCACGGGAAGGAGACGAGGTCGACACGGGACTCCTGACAAAGCAAGGGATGGGCGCAGCTGTCTGCCGGCGCAGGACGCTTCTACCATACCTCGCGCTGAAGTATAAACTATCACGCATGACTTTTCCGGAAGTTGGTCCGGTGGCGAACCGACAGGCGGCCCGTGCCGCCCGTGGCCGCGCCAAAGTGGGATGCAAGCGGTTGTTGAAGTCGTTTTTCACCGGATTGGGCGACAGCCTCGCGGCCGAGCGGGACCGGTGGCCGCTGTGGTGTCCGGTTCTGCTCGGCGTCGGGATCGCGCTCTATTTCGCCTGGCCCCGGGAGCCGTCGCTCTGGATCGGCGGGGGCGCCGCCCTGGCGGCCCTGGCGGCCATGGCGGCGGCGCCGGAGCGTATGCGTTGGCCGGCCGGAATGATTTTCCTCCTCTTTCTGGGGTTCTTCGCGGCCTGCCTGCGCGCGCAGTTGGTGGCGGGTCCGGTGCTTTCCGACGAGACGCGCCCCGTCGCCGTCGAGGCCGTCGTGAAGCGGGTCGAGCGGTTCGGGCCGCGGCACCTGCGCCTCACCCTGGGCTCTCTCGCCATCGCCTCCTGGCATGAGGGGACGATTCCCCGGAGCGTGCGTATCGGCGTGCGGACCACGGCGGACGACGTGCGGGCTGGCGACCGGGTGCGCCTGCGGGCGGTGCTCATGCCGCCGCCCGGGCCCAGCAGCCCCGGCGCCTACGATTTCGGGCGGCAGGCGTGGTTCGACCGGCTGGGCGCGGTGGGCTATGCGGTCTCGCCGGTGACGGTGACCGCGCCGCTCGCGTCGGGCAGCCCGGCAACCCGGCTCGCCCGTCTCCGGGACGACATCGGCCGGCGGCTGCTGGCGCAGACCGGGGGAGACGCCGGCGCGATGGCGGTCGCGCTGGTGACCGGCGACCGTTCGGCGCTCTCGGAGCAGGCGCTGGAGCAGCTGCGGATCGCGGGCGTGGCCCATCTGCTGGCGATCTCCGGCATGCATATCGCGCTGATGACCGGGGTGGTGTTCTGGACCGTGCGACTGCTGCTCGCCTGCGTGCCGGGCCTGGCGCTGCGCCGCCCGATCAAGCAGTGGGCGGCGATCGCGGCCATGGCCGCCGGGCTGTTCTACCTGCTGATGAGCGGCGCGACGATCCCGACCCAGCGGGCGTTCCTCGCCTCGTGGATCGTGCTCGCCGGCATCCTGCTGGACCGGGTGTCGCTGACCATGCGGCTGGTGGCGATCGCCGCCGCCGTGCTGCTGCTGGCGGCGCCGGAAAGCCTGCTCAGCGTGTCCTTCCAGATGTCGTTCGCCGCCGTCACGAGCCTTGTCGCGGTCTACGAGGCGGCGCGGGAAAAGGGCTGGCTCGCGGGCGGGCGCCGGGGGCCGTTGGGGCGGGCCGGCCGCTACCTGGCCGCGGTGGCCCTGACCAGCGTCGTCGCCGGCGCCGCGACCGGCTTTTTCGCCGCCTACCATTTCAACCGCTTCGCGGTCTACGGCCTGGCCGCCAACGTGGTCGCGGTGCCAGTGATGGCGCTGGTCATCATGCCCTGCGTGGCGCTGGTGTTCGTCGCGCTGCCGTTCGGGCTTGAAGCCTGGCCGCTCTGGGGCGTGGAGAAGGGAGCGGCGCTGGTCATCAAGGTCGCGGCGTTCGTCGCCTCGTGGCCCGGTGCCGACATGCTGGTGCCGCAGCTGCCGGCGGCGAGCCTGGTGCTGGTCGTGGTCGGCGGGCTCTGGCTGCTGCTGTGGCGGCGCCGCTGGCGCTGGTGGGGCGTCGCGGCGATGGCCGCAGGCATCGGCGCGATCTGGCTCGCCCGGCCGCCCGACCTGCTGGTGGACGCGACCGGCAAGGTGGTGGCGGTGCGGGATGCGCGGGGCGATCTGGCGGTGATCGGCGGGCGGCGCTCCTTTGCCCGCGAGACATGGCTGAGGCGCGCCGCCCAGCAGGACGGCGCGGAACCGGTCGCGGCCGATCTCCCCTATGCCTGCGATGCCCTGGGCTGCGTGTATAGGCCGCCCCGTGCGCCGGGCGTGGCGGTGGCCCTGGTCCGCATGCCCGACGCGCTGGCCGAGGATTGCGGCCGCGCCCGCGTGGTGATCAGCGCGGTGCCGACCTTCGGCCGCTGCCGCGGGCCCGATGTGGTGGTCGACCGGTTCGACCTGTGGCGGCGCGGACCGCACGCCCTGAGGATCGCTGTGGACGGCACGCTAGTGCGGACGGTGGCCGGCGCACAGGGCGACAGGCCGTGGTCGATCTACGCGAGGCGGGCGGCCCGGCTCAGTAGCGTCGCAGCAGGCCGACGAGACGGCCCTGGATCTTGACCCGGTCGGGGCCGAAGATGCGCGTCTCGTAGGCGGGATTGGCCGCCTCGAGGGCGATGGAGGCGCCCTTGCGCCGCAGCTTCTTGAGGGTGGCCTCCTGATCGTCCACCAGCGCGACGACGATGGCGCCATTGTCCGCCGTGTCGCAGCGCTCGACGATCACGGTATCGCCGTCGAGGATGCCGGCCTCGATCATGGAATCGCCCGCCACTTCGAGCGCGTAGTGCTCGCGGGCGCTCAGCATGCCGGCGGGAAAGCCCACCGTCCGGTCGTGGTTCTGCAGCGCCTCGATGGGCGTGCCGGCGGCGATCCGGCCCCAGAGCGGCATCTCCACCACGCCGTCGGCGCCGCCGACCGCGCCGGCGAGGCCCTCGGGCCGCCGCTTGAAGTTGGGCTCGATGACGTTGGTGCGCTCCCGCCGGCCGCGGGCAGGCGCCTTGGCCTCGGGCAGCCGCAGCACTTCCAGCGCCCGGGCGCGGTGGGGCAGGCGGCGGATGAAGCCGCGCTCCTCGAGCGCCGTGATCAGCCGGTGGATGCCCGACTTCGACCGCAGATCGAGCGCCTCCTTCATTTCCTCAAAGGACGGCGAGATGCCGGTGGCCTCGAGGCGCTCGTGGATGAAGGTCAGAAGTTCGTGCTGCTTGCGCGTGAGCATTGTGCCTCCCAGGGGAACAAATAATGCTCAAATGTTCTATTTTAGTTCTTGATGCGGGTCAAGACGAATCCGCGCTAGAGCTCTGTCATCGGCAGTATTTCGACCGTGTCCCCGGCTGTCGCGGCAGGCGCGTGGGGCGGCCGGATCACCAGAGCCCCGGCGGTGGCGAACAGCGAGATGACCGAGCTGTCCTGGGACGCGAAGGGCGTCGCGACCAGCCGTCCGTCCCGCCGTTCCAGGGCTGCCCGCATGAAGTCGCGGCGCTCCCGGTTGGCGGGCAGGTCGCGGCCCAGCACCGCCGTCGCGCGCGGCAGCTCGACGGGCTCGATGCCCTGCATGCGGCGCAGCGCCGGCACGAGGAACAGCAGGGCGCAGACCATCGCCGAGACCGGATTGCCGGGCAGACCCAGCATCAGGGCGTCGCCCAGCCGGCCGAAGATCAGCGGCTTGCCCGGCCGCACGGCGATCTTCCAGAAGTCGATTTCCAGCCCGGCGTCGCCCAGCACCCGCTTGACCAGGTCGTGGTCGCCCACCGAGGCACCGCCGATAGTGACGAGCACGTCGGCGCCCCGGGCGCCCTCGGCCAGGGCGCGCAGCGACGCCGCGTCGTCGCGGGCGATGCCCAGGTCGACGCCGACGCCGCCGTACCGCTCCACCAGCGCCTTCACGGCGATCGAGTTGGAACTGACAATCTGGTTGGGGCCGACGGGCTCGCCCGGGCGGACCAGCTCGTTGCCGGTCGCCAGGATGGCGACGCGCGGTCGGCGGCGGACGTCGACCCAGGGCCGGTCCATGGCCGCCAGCAGGCCCAGCATGGGCGCGGTGAGGCGCTCGCCCGCCTTCAGCAGCGTGTCGCCTTCGGCGAAGTCGATGCCGGCGCGCCGGACGTGCTGCCCGGCGCGGGCGGTCTCGCGCACCGTTACCCGGTCGCCCTCCGCCTGGGTATCCTCCTGCAGGACGACGGCGTCTGCACCCGCGGGCACGGGGCCGCCGGTGAAGATGCGCGCCGCCTGACCCGGTCCGACCGTGCCGTCGAAGGCGCCGCCGGCCGGCGCGTGACCGACCACCGCGAGAGTCGCCGGCACGCTGTCGGTATCGGCGGCGCGCACGGCGTAGCCGTCCATGGCTGAGACGTCGGCCGGCGGCTGGGTGCGCCTCGAGACCGCGTCCGACGCCAGCACCCGGCCATGCGCCTCGGGCAGGGCGACGCTCTCCGGCGGCATCAGCCGGCAGGCGCCGGTGATCCGCTCGACCGCTTCCTCCACCGAGATCATGTCAGTCCGCCTCGAAGGTGCCCGACTTGCCGCCGGACTTGCGGACCAGTCGGATGTCACCGATGCGCATGCCGCGGTCGACCGCCTTGCACATGTCGTAGACGGTGAGCGCTGCCACGGAAACCGCTGTCATCGCTTCCATTTCCACGCCAGTACGGGCGGTAACCTTGACCGTCGCCTCGATGTCGACGGCGCTGTCCGCCGCGTTGCAGGACAGCGAGACGGTGACCTTGTCGAGCGGCAGGGGATGGCACAGCGGGATGAGCTCGCCGGTGCGCTTGGCCGCCATGATGCCGGCGAGTTGGGCCACCGAGAGCACGTCGCCCTTCTTGTGGCCGCCGTTGGCGATCGTCGCCAGGGCCGCGGGCTTCATGAACACCCGTCCGCGGGGGACCGCCACCCGCTCGGTGACGGCCTTCTCCGACACGTCGACCATGACGGCGTTGCCCTCGCGGTCGAAGTGGGTGAAGTCCGCCATCAGTCGGCCCCCAGCAGCACGGCTGTCGCCCGTTCCACGTCCGGCTGCCGCATGAGCGATTCGCCAACGAGGAAACAGGATATGTTGTAGTGCTTTAGATCGAGAAGCTCATGGTGGCTGTAAATGCCGCTCTCGCCCACCACCAGCCGGTCGATGGGGACGCGCGGCGCCAGATCCCGTGATGTCTGCAGGTCGACGGTAAGCGTCTTGAGGTTGCGGTTGTTGATGCCGATGAGCGGCACGTCGAGATCGAGCGCACGGTCCAGTTCCGCGGCGTCGTGCACCTCGGCCAGCACGTCCATCCCCCAGCGGGCGGCGCAAGCCGCCAGTTCCAGCGCCTGGCTGTCCTCCAGCGCGGCCATGATCAGCAGGATGCAGTCGGCGCCCAGCGCCCGCGCCTCGGCCACCTGGTAGGGATCGAGCATGAAGTCCTTGCGCAGCACCGGCAGGGAGCAGGCCTCGCGGGCGGCTGCCAGATAGGAGTCGCGGCCCTGGAAGTACGGCTCGTCGGTGAGCACCGACAGGCAGGTGGCGCCGCCCGCCTCGTAGGCGCGGGCGAGGGCCGGCGGATCGAAGTCGGGGCGGATCAGGCCCTTGGAGGGGCTGGCCTTCTTGATCTCGGCGATCAGCCCGAAGCGGCCGGCGTCGGCCATGCTGCGCAGGCTGGCGGTAAAGCCCCGCACCGGCGAGGCGTCGCGCGCGTCGGCCTCCACGGCCGAAGGCGGCCGTTCGGCCTTGCGGCGGGCGACATGGGCGCGCTTGTCGGCGCAGATTTTGGCGAGGACATCGGTCATCGGCCGTGGGACAGCATTGCGAGTTTCTCCAGTGTGGCGCGGGCGGCGCCGGAGTCCAAGGCCCGAGCGGCGAGGGCGAGCCCGCCGCGCAGGTCGTCGGCCCGCCCCGCGACCAGCAGCGCGGCGGCGCTGTTGAGCAGCACGATGTCCCGGTAGGCGCCCTGGGCGCCGTCCAGCAGGGCGCGCAGGGCGGCCGCGTTATGGGCCGGGTCGCCGCCCTTCAACTCGGCCGGATCGGCGCGGCGCAAGCCTGCCTCCTCCGGCGTCAGGATGAACTCGCGGATCGTGCCGTCCCTGAGTTCGGCGACGCGGGTGGCGGCGGTGGTGGTGATCTCGTCCAGCCCGTCCTCGCCGTGCACCACCCAGACCCGGCGCGAGCCCAGGTTGCGCAGCACCTCGGCCATGGGACGGATCCAGCGGGCGTCGAACACGCCCAGCAGCTGGCGGTCGGCGCCTGCCGGATTGGCCAGCGGGCCCAGCAGGTTGAACAGCGTTCTCGTGCCCAGCTCGACGCGCACCGGCCCGACATGGCGCATCGCCGAATGGTGCCGCGGCGCCATCAGGAAGGCGATGTTCGCCTCCTTGAGGCAGCGCTCCAGCACGGACAGGTCCGCCTCGATGTTCACGCCGAGCTGGTGCAGCACCTCGGCCGAGCCGGAGCGGGACGACAGGGCGCGGTTGCCGTGCTTGGCCACCGGCACGCCGAGCGAGGCGACCACCAGCGCGACGGCGGTCGAGATGTTGAAGCTGCCGCTGCCGTCGCCGCCGGTGCCGCAGGTGTCGATGGCGCCGGGCGGTGCGGTCACACGCAGCGCCTTGGCGCGCATGGCGCGGGCGCCGCCGGTGATCTCGGCCACGGTCTCGCCGCGCACCCGCATGGCCATCAGCAGGCCGCCCATCTGTGCAGGCGTCGCCGCGCCCTCCATCATCGCCTGGAAGACGGCCTCGGCCTCGTCCTCGGTGAGGCTCGCCCCGGTGGCGACCTTGGCGATGAACGGCTTGATCCCCGACATCAGGCCGCGTCGCGGGTGCGCGCCCTGTCGATGAAGTTGCGCAGCAGGGCGTGGCCGTGCTCGGACTCGATGCTTTCCGGGTGGAACTGGACACCGTGGATCTCGAACTGCCGGTGCTCCAGGCCCATGATCAGGCCGTCGTCGGTCTCGGCGGTGATCTCCAGGCAGTCGGGCAGGCTCTCCCGCTCGGCGATCAGCGAGTGGTAGCGGGTGGCGCGGAAGCGGGGCGGCAGGCCCCGGAAGATGCCCTTGCCGGTGTTGACGATCTCGCTGACCTTGCCGTGCATCAGCTGGGGCGCGCGGATCACCCGGCCGCCGAACGCCTGGGCGATGGCCTGATGGCCGAGGCAGACGCCGAGGATCGGTAGCTTGCCGGCGGCGGCGGTGATCAGGTCGAGGCAGATGCCCGCCTCGTTGGGCGTGCACGGGCCGGGCGACAGGATGATGCCCTCGGGCCGCATGTCGATCAGCTCGCCCACCGCGATCTGGTCGTTGCGGTGGACGGCCACGTCGGCTCCCAGTTCCGCCAGATAGTGGAACAGGTTGTAGGTAAAGCTGTCGTAGTTGTCGATCAGGACGAACATCGACCGTCGATTCCTCATGAGTCCGCGCATATATAGGCGATAGGGGGCGCCGATGTCAGGCAAAACATGCCCGTTCCCGTCCATGCCGCGCCGCGGCCCGTCCATCCAGGTGATCCTTGAACGCCAAGCGCCGTAAGACCTCCTCCCGCACCAACCGCCTGCCGCTGATCATCGCGGCCGTCGCCCTCGTCGCTGCCGCAGCCCTGGCGGCCTATGCGCTGCTCAACCGCCCCGAGCCGGCCTCGGCCGTCGCCTCGGCGTCCGCGCCACCCGCCAAGGCCGGCCCCGCCAAACCGTCCGCCGACGCCCGGCAGAAGGGGAGCGATCCCATCGGCGCGCTGATCGGCGACCTGCCGGAGGGCGCCGCCGCCGGCAAGGCGCTGTCGGAGGGGCCGGAAGGCGCGCCAGCCTGGAAGCGCTATGCGTCGGCGGCGGTTTCCGTCCCGGCCGGCAAGCCGGTGATCGCCCTGGTGATCGACGACGTCGGGCTGAGCAAGGAAAAGGCGGACGAGGTGATCGCGCTGCCCGGACCGGTGACGCTGTCCTTCCTGCCCTACGGCGACGGCGTGCAGGCACTGGTCGACGACGCCCGCCGGGCCGGCCACGAGGTGATGCTGCATCTCCCCATGGAACCGCTGAGCCGCAAGGAGGACCCCGGCCCCGACGCGCTCACCACCGAGCTGTCCGATGCCGTCCTCCAGGACCGGATCGCCAAGAACATGGACAAGATCCACGGCTATGTGGGCTTCAACAATCACATGGGCAGCAGGTTCACCGCCGACCGGACCGGCATGGATGCGGTGATGGCCGCCGCGCACCGCCGCGGCCTGATGTTCCTGGATTCCCGGACCACCGCCAAGACGCTCGGCGCGGCGACCGCCGCGCGCTACGGCGTGCCGGCCGTTCAGCGCGACGTGTTCCTCGACAATGTCCAGGACGTCGCCGCCGTCCACGCCCAGCTGGAGAAGGCCGTGGCGCTGGCGCGGGAGAAGGGCAGGGCGGTTGTCATCGGCCATCCGCACCCGACCACCATCGCCGCGCTCAAGTCGTGGATTCCGTCGCTGCGGGGCGTGACCCTGGTGCCGATCACCGCCGTGCTGGAACCCGGCCAGGCCGGCCAGGCGGTGGCGTCGCACTAACGGAAGGCGCAGGCGGCCGCCCTACTGCCCTCGGCCAGGGGTGGCGGCGTAGCGGACGGCTTCCTCGGCGGCGCGGATCAGGGCGCGAGCCTTGGCGCGGCATTCGGCGTCCTCGCTCACGGGCACGCTGTCGGCGACGATGCCGGCGCCGGCCTGGACGTACATCACGCCGTCCTTGACGATGGCCGTGCGCAGCACGATGGCGGTGTCCATGGAGCCGTCGGCGGAGAAATAGCCGACGCCGCCCGCATAGATGCCGCGCTTTTCCTTCTCCAGCTCGTCGATGATCTCCATGGCGCGCACCTTGGGCGCGCCGGAGACGGTGCCGGCCGGGAAGCCGCCGCACAGCGCGTCGATGCCGTCGTGGCGCGGGTCGATCTCGCCGCGCACGTTGGAGACGATATGCATGACGTGGGAGTAGAGTTCGATGGTGTACTGCTCGGTCACCTCGACCGTGCCGGCCCTGGCCACCCGGCCCACGTCGTTGCGGCCCAGGTCGAGCAGCATCAGGTGCTCGGCAAGTTCCTTGGGGTCGGCGAGCAGGCTCTGCATCAGCGCCTCGTCCTCCTCGGGCGTCGCGCCGCGGGGCCGGGTGCCGGCGATCGGCCGGATGGTGACCTCGCCGCCGCGCAGCCGCACCAGGATCTCGGGGCTGGAGCCGATCACCGAGAAGCCGTCGAAATCCATGAAGAACATGTAGGGCGACGGGTTGGTACGCCGCAGCGCCCGGTAGAGCGAGACCGGCGGCAGGTCGAAGGGGACGCCGAAGCGCTGCGACAGCACCACCTGGAAGATGTCGCCGGCGGCGATGTAGTCCTGCGCACGGCGGACCATGGCGAGGTAGTCCTCGGTGGGCGTGTTGGAGACCGGCTCGGGCAGGGCGCCCACGTCCATGCCGGCGCTGTGGGCGGCGGGCACCGACTGGTCGAGCGCGTCGATGGCGAGCCACAGCCGGTCCTGGGCGCGGCTGTAGGCCGCCTCGGCGCTCACCCCGGCCTGTGGCCGCACCGGCGTGACCAGGATCACCACGTCCTTGACGGAATCGAACACCGCCATCAGCGTCGGCCGCACGAACAGGCCGTCGGGCAGCCCGAGCGGATCGGGATTGGGCGCCGGCAGCGTCTCCATCAACCGCACCATGTCGTAGCCCATGTAGCCCACCAGGCCGGCCGACATGGGCGGCAGGTCGATGGGCATGTCGATGAGCGACTGGGCGATCAGCGCCCGCATGGACTGCAGCGGCGGCAGCACGTCGGGCTCGAAGGCGTCCGGCTCGGTCAGGGCGTGTCGGTTGACCTCCGCCCGGTCGCCGCGGCAGCGCCAGATCAGGTCGGGCCTGAGGCCGATGATGGAATAGCGGCCGCGGATGGCGCCGCCTTCCACGGATTCCAGCAGGAAGCTGTGGCGCCGGCCGTGGCTGAGTTTCAGGTAGGCGGAGACGGGCGTCTCCAGGTCGGCGACCAGGGTGGTCCAGACGACCTGCGGCCGGCCCTCCCTATAGGCGGCCTCGAACGCGCTCTGTCCCGGCGAAAAGTCGGTCATTGGCGCACCATCGATCCAGCGAGTCCATGTCGCACCGCCTCCGTCACCGCAGCCGGTCGACCAGGTCGTTGACGAGGCTCTGGTTGCGCGTCACCGAGTGCTTGTTGAACAGGTAGGTCTGGTACTGGGCGTAGATGTCGTTCTTCATGCTCTTGTCGATCAGGTCGCGGGTCGAGCGGTAGTCGCGGTCCGTCGGATCGACGGGCAGGGCCTTGGTGTCGGAGATCTGCGCGACCACGTAGGCGTCGCCGCCGGCGGCCGGGCCGGTGAGCACCTGGTCCTTCCTGGCGTCGAACAGGTCGACCAGCAGGTCCTGCGAGAACATGTTGGGGATCTGGCGGCTCGACCGGCTGAACGGCGGGGTGGTGCTGAGGGTCGCGCCCGCGTCCACCGCGGCCTCGGCCATGGAGGCGCCGCCGCGCACCTTCTCGGCCAGCTCCTTCGCCTTGGCCTGGGCGGCGTTCCGGCGCGCGTCGCGTATCCAGGCGTTGGTCACCTTCTCCTTGACCGCGTCGAAGGGCTGCAGCGCCGCGGGGATGATCTTGTTGAGCTGGATCACGAAGTAGCCGCCCGAGCCGTCGTCCTCCAGGTCGATGAACTCGCCCTCCTCCTTGGAGAACAGCGAATTCTGGAAGGGCTTCGTCATCGGCACCTCCGGAACCGGATTGCCGTCGGCGTCGAGGCCCTCGCGGTCGGCGCCCTTCACGGAATGCAGCTGGACCTTCATGTCCTTGGCCAGCTGCTGGATCGTCGCGCCGGTGGCGATCTTGGTGCGGGCGTCCTCGGCCAGGTCGTTGAGTTGCTGGGTCGCCGCCTTGTCGCGCAGCTGCTCGGCGATCTGGTCGTGCACCTGGTCCAGCGACTTGCTCTCGCCGGGCGTGATCTTTTCGGTCAGGAACAGGCCCCAGCCCAGCTTGGTCTCGATGGGATCGCTGACCTTGCCCTGCGGCTGGGAGAACACCGTCTTGGCGGCCTCGTCGCCCAGATAGGCGAGCTTCTTCTCGTCGACGTCCGGATTGGTCACCTCGGCGCTCGACATGCCGGCCTGCTCGGCGGCCTTGTCGAAGGCGAGGCCGCCGTCGATCTGCTTTTTCAGCTTCTGTGCCTCGTCCTGGGTCGGCACGATGATCTGCTTGAGGTCGCGCTTCTCGGGCGTGCCGAAATCCGACTTGCGCGCCTCGTATTCCCGCTTGATCTCATCGTCCGTGACGTTCACCCGGTCCATCAACTGCTGCTTGGTGAGGGTCAGGTAGTCGTAGGAGCGGCGCTCGGGCACGGTGTAGAGATCGTGATGGGCGTCGTAGAACTGCTTCAGGTCCGCGGCGGTCGGCTCGGGCACCTTGTCGACGGCGGCCGCGGGCACCACGAAATAGCGGACCCAGCGCATTTCCGTCAGGTAGGTGAAGATCGCCTGCACCAGCGCCTCGGGCACCACCGCGCCCGCGCCCAGCGTGCTGAGCAGGTCGCTGCGCTGGATCAGCCGGCGCTGCTCCTTCTCGAAGGTGGTGGGCGTGAAGCCGAGCTGGCGCAGCGCGGCGGCATAGACGGCCTTGTCGAACTGGCCGTCGGGGCCGCGGAAGGCGGTGTATTCATCGACGGCCTTGGCGACGCGGTCGTCGGAGACGTGCAGTCCCAGGTCGTGGGCGGCCTGGTCGAGCGCGGCGCCGGTGACGAGGCGCTCGAGCACCAGGTTGTCGACCCCGTCCTTGACCGCCTGGTCGGCGGTGTAGGCCTTGTCGGCCTCGCGCGAACGGGAATCCAGTTCGATGTTGAAGGCCCGCATGTATTCATCGGGCGTCACCCGGACGTCGCCGACCTTGGCCACCGTCGAGGGGCCGCTGAGATGCGCCGACTGCACGCCCCAGAGCATGAAGGCCGCCACCAGCAGGGCAAGCAGCGCCTTGATGTACCAGTTGTTGGCGGCTTTGCGTAGCGCGCTGAGCATCGATTCTCGTCTCCAGGGCCTGCGGATCCCGGGTTCCCGGGGCGGAATGGGCGCGCATCATAGTCACGCGGGCTACCCCCCGCAACCGGCAAGCCGGCGCTGGCGTCGCCGGTTCCCGTCTGGTATCCGGAAACTCCCTTGCAGTGACAGGATGATCCGATGACCGACGCGATCCGCCCGCTCGTGGCAGGCAACTGGAAAATGAACGGCTTGATCGCCAGCGCCGAGCAGGCGCGGCAGGTGGCGGCCGGCCTCGCCAGGGCCGGGAAGGCGGGCTGCGACGTCATGATCTGCCCGCCGTTCACCCTGATCGGCGCCCTGGCGCAGGCGCTGGCCGGAACGGCCGTCGCCGTGGGCGCGCAGGACTGCCATCCCGCCGCCAGCGGCGCCCATACCGGCGACGTGAGCGCGGAGATGCTGGCCGATGGGGGCGCAGCAGCGGTGATCGTCGGCCATTCGGAGCGCCGGCAGGACCACGGCGAAGGAGATGCGCTGGTTGCCGCGAAGGCGCAGGCGGCCTGGCGCGCCGGCCTCGTCGCCATCATCTGCGTCGGCGAGACCGAGGCCGAGCGGGAGGCGGGCAGGGCGCTCGACGTGGTCGGCGGGCAGCTCGCCGGCTCGGTGCCGGACGGTGCCGTGCGGGGCAACACGGTGGTGGCCTACGAACCCGTCTGGGCAATCGGCACGGGACGCACGCCGACGCCCGAGGACGTCGCCGAGGTGCACGGCTTCATGCGCCGTGCGCTGGTCGAGCGCTTCGGCGAGGTGGGCGCCGGCATCCGCCTGCTCTACGGCGGATCGGTCAAGCCGGCCAATGCCGCCGAACTGATGGCGGTTCCCGAGGTGAATGGCGCCCTAGTCGGCGGAGCGAGCCTGAAGGCCGTCGATTTTCTGGGAATCATTGCGGCATACGACTGACCGCTCCGGGACGAAGCCGATCACGCCCGGCGGGCCGGGGGAGAGTCTGTTCGGCGCGGAACATCCGACCGGCGGTGCCGAGGAATTTACTCTTGATCGCGGTGCCTGACTGCACCACGCTACCTCCAGTACATGTAAATGGGAAAGTCCGGACCATGCATTTGGCCGGGAATTTGTATTGGCGCATTGCGACGGCCATTGCTTTTTTGTGGGCCGGACGGGGAGTTTCGAGATGAGCCACCGATTTGTGCTTCCGCCTTGGCAGTATCGGCCGACATCACGCGTCACCAGGGGGCGGTCGGTAAGGAATGCGGTCGCCGCCATGGCGTGCGCGGCATCGCTTCTTGCGGCGACGCAGGTGGCGGCGAGGGACCAGCTGGTTTACTCGGGCGGCGTGTACAGGTGCGCCTGCAACGTCACCGACGCCTCGCGCGAAGAGTTCAAGAAGGGGAAATACTGTTCCTGCGGCGGCAAGTCCCAGCAGGTCATACAGAAGGGGCAGACGAAGAGTTTCAAGGCGCGGTGCAGCGGCTCCTACTCGTACACGCGGGATGATAAATCCTGTAAGGCGGCGGGTGCGGAGTCGCGCGACGACTTCCAGAAGAAATGCCTCCTCCAAGGCGGCAACCAGATCCTTGAGTTTAAGGAACAGGGTGGAGGAAAGGACAAGACCAACATTACCTGTGCCACGGACAAGGGCCCCAAGCTCTATTCCGACAGGATGTTCACGACGGAGTGCACCAACTGGTCGACGGACAAGAGCAAGACCGTCAACTTTGTCGTCGTCTGCGCGCCGTCCAACCAGAACTAGCAGCGGGCTGCTCTTGCCGAAGTGAACGGCGCCCTGGTCGGCGGAGCGCGCTTGAAGGATGCCGATTTTCTGGGAATCATTGCGGCATACGACTGACCGCTCCAGGCGAGGCCGACCTCCCTGGGTGGACGCCTTCCGGGGGGATTTCGATGGTCGCGCGCGCCGCCTGCTTTTTTAGTCTTGTTGCCCTGACGACGACGCCCGCAGCGGCGTTCGATCCGCTGCCCGTCGAATATTTCGCCCGGCTGCCGGCCATCGGCGGCCCCAGCGAGTGGACCGGCGTCGCCCTGTCGCCGGACGGCGCCCACTTCGCGGCCATCATCGCCATGAAAGGCCAGCCGGTGCTGGCCTCGGTGCCGACCGACGGCTCCAAGGACGTCAAGCTGGTCGGCTATGGCGACTATCAGCCGCTCGAGTTCGAATGGGCGAACGACACCCACCTGCTGGTGCACTTCGCCTTCGCCACCAAGCGCCAGGGGGTGGCCACGTCGGAGACCCGCCTCGGCGTCTTCGACATCGAGACGGGCAAGCTCGCCAACCTCGTGGGCTACGAGGATGCCCACGAGCTCGACGCGCCGACCCACGTCTCCCAGATCCAGGACAGCGTGGTGAGCCGGCTGCCCGTCGACGGCAACGAGGTGCTGGTAGAACTGGACCGGGAGGAGCCCGGTTCGGACAGCGTCTACAGCTTCACCCTCGACGGCGGCTCCACCGGCCACCGCTACCTGAAATACCGCCAGGGCATCGTCGGCTGGTTCGCCGACGCCAAGGGCATCGTCCGGCTCGGCGTCGGCTACCAGTCGAACCAGGACGAGCGCCTGCTGCACGACGTGCGGCTGATCTTCCGCACGTCCGGCGACGAGGACTTCACCACGCTGACCCGGTTCGATCCCCGGGACCTGGAGGGCGCGGCGTTCGCCGTCGAGGGCTTCACGCCCGATCCCAAGGTCATCCTGATCCGCGATCTCAACGAGCAGGGCAGGATGGCGATCTACAGATTCGACACGGCAACGTCGAAGGTGGTCGACACCGTCTTCTCCGATCCGAAATACGACGCCGGCGGGGTTTCGTTCGTGCCGGGCACCGACAGGTTGCTGGGCGTCTCCTATGTGGCCGAGGAGCCGCACACCGTCTATTTCGACGAGGGCGAAAAGGCGGACGAGGCGACCGTCACCCGGCTTCATCCCGGGCTCCGCGCCCGGATCATCAGCCGGGACGCGTCCGGCGCCAAGGGCGTGGTCAAGGTGGGCAGCGCGTCGTCGCCGCCCGCCTACTACTATTTCGACATCTCGAAGAACATCTACTCGCCGCTCGGCAGCGCCTACCCGGAACTGGCGGGCCGCACGCTCTCGGAGACCAGGCCCGTCAGCTACGCCGCACGCGACGGTCTCCAGATCGACGGGTTCCTGACCGTGCCCAAGGGCGCGCCGCCGGGGGCGCTGCCGCTGATCGTCTTCCCCCACGGCGGCCCGGCGTCCCGCGACTACATGCGCTACGACTACTGGGTCCAGTATTTCGCGAGCCGGGGCTGGGCGGTGCTGCAGCCCAACTTCCGCGGCTCCGACGGCTATGGCCGCGCGTTCGAGAAGGCCGGCGAGCACCAGTGGGGTCGGGCCATGCAGGACGACATCAGCGACGGCGTGGCCTGGGCCGTCGCCGAGCACGTGGCCGATCCGGCCCGGATCTGCATCGTCGGGGCGAGCTATGGCGGCTATGCGGCGCTGCAGGGCGCCACCAGCACGCCCGGCCTCTACAAGTGCGCGGTCTCGCTGAACGGCGTCGCGGACCTGCAGGCGATGGTGTCGGACGCACGCTTCTATACCAGCTACCTGCTGATCAAGGACTACCTCTCCCAGGAAGACCCGTCGGCGGTCTCGCCCGTCAATCACGCCGAGGCGGTGGCCGCCCCCGTACTCGTCGCCTACGGCACCAAGGACCGTGTCGTCGACAACGACCAGAGCCGGAGCATGGTCGCCGCGCTGCGGCGGGCCGGCAAGGAGGTCGTCGAGGTCAAGCTGGACGACGGCGACCACTACCTCACGCTGGAGCGCAACCGGCTGGCGTTCTTCCAGGCCATGGACAAGTTCCTGGTGGGGAATCTGGGGCTTGGCGCGGTGCCCGACCCCGCCGTGATCGCCGGACAGGGGCAGTAATCCGATGTGGAAGACATGCAGCTTTGCCGTGTTGCTGGCGCTCCTGCTGCCGGTGGGCGCACGCGCGGCGGACCTCCTGCCCGTCGAGGATTTCGCCAGCATCCCCAAGATCGGCGGGCCGAGCGACACGACGGATATCGAACTGTCGCCGGATGGCGCCCACTACGCGACCATCGTTTCCGTGCATGGCGTGCCGGCGCTCGCGTCGTTCGCGACCGACGGATCGCACGACATCAAGATGGTCAATTATGGCGACTACCAGCCACGTCGCATCGACTGGGCTGACGATACGCACATCCTGGCTAGCTTTGCCTTCCCCTATCGCCGCTACGGCGTGGAGACGACGGAGACGCGTCTGGCCGTGTTCGACATCACGTCGGGCAAGCTGGACAGCCTGGTGCACTACCGCCCGCCGAGCCCGCGCGACCCTGCCAAGAACGTCGCCCAGTTCCAGGACGAGATCGTCAGCAGGCTGCCCGTGAGCGACGGAAAGGTGCTGCTCGCCCTGGACGAGGACACGCCGGGCCTGCCGGGTGTTTTCAGTTTTCCCCTCGACGGCGGCGGCACCGGAACCCGCGTCCTACGCGAACGCGGCGGCATCCAGCAATGGCTGCAGGATGCCGCGGGCGTCATCCGCCTGGGCTACGGCTTGCGGCGCCAGTCGTCGGGATATCTCAAGTTCGAGGCCCGGCTGATCTTCCGGAAGTCCGCCGACGACGATTTCTCCACCGAAGCGACGTTCGACCCGCGGGACATCGACGGCGATGCTTTCGATGTGGTCGGCTTCACGGAGGAACCCGGGATCATCCTGATCCGCGACATCAACGAGCAGGGGCGGCTCGCCATCTACAAGTTCGACGTGACGTCCTCGAAGGTCGTCGGCACGCTGTTCTCGAACCCGAAATACGATGTCGGCAGCGTCGAGTACGCGCCGGGCACCGATCGGGCGGTCGGCGTCCACTACATCGCCGACGCGCCGGTGGCGGTCTATTTCGACGACGCGGACAAGGAGGACTACGAGGCGCTGGGGCGCATCTATCCGGGCAAGCAAAGCTGGGTGGTGAGCCGGAACAGCGCGCGCACCAAGCTGATATCGCGCACGGAATCGCCGAGCTCGCCGCCGACGTACCACTATTTCGACATGACCAAGAACGTCTATGCGAGCTTGGGCAGCGCCTATCCGGAACTCGCTGGCCTGACCCTGTCGGAGACACGGCCGATCACCTACAAGGCGCGGGACGGCCTGGAGATCGACGGCTACCTGACGCTGCCCTGGAAGGCCGACCCCCACAACCTGCCGCTGATCGTGAATCCCCATGGCGGACCCGGCAGCCGGGATTTCCTGCGCTATGACTACTGGGTGCAGTATTTCGTCAGCCGCGGCTGGGCGGTGCTGCAGATGAACTTCCGGGGTTCCACCGGATACGGCACCCAGCTGCACGACGCCGGCAGCCACGAATGGGGCCGGGCGATGCAGGACGACATCACCGACGGCGTCAACTGGGCGGTCTCCCAGGGTGTCGCCGACCCCGCCCGGATCTGCATCGTTGGCGCCAGCTACGGGGGTTACGCCGCGCTGGAGGGCGCCGCGAGCACGCCGGACCTCTACGCCTGTGCCGTGTCGCTCAACGGCGTCTCGGACATCGGGGCGATGATCAGCAGCGACCGCTTCTACGACAATTACATGTTCTCGCGGGACTACTTCGCCCAGGACGACAACAAGGCGGTGTCGCCGCGATACCATGTCGACGACGTCAAGGCGCCGATTCTGGTCGCCTACGGCACCGACGACCGGGTGGTCGACCCCGACCAGAGCACCTCCATGATCAGTGCCCTCAAGCACGCGGGAAAGGCCGTGGTCGAGGTCAAGCTCAAGGACGGCGACCACTACCTGACCCACGAATCGAACCGGATCGCCTTCTTCAAGGCCATGGACGACTTCCTCCAGGAACATCTCGGGCTTGGGCAGGTCCCTGTCGCCGCGCCGCCGGCCGGCAAGCCCGAATAACGGTATGGCACCGTCTGGCCTCTTGGTGTAAAAGCCCCCCCAACGCCGACCCAAGCAGGTGCCATGCAAGAAGTCTTTCTCGTTATCGAGCTGGTGATCGCGATCGCCCTCGTCATCGTCATCCTGATGCAGAAGTCCGAAGGCGGCGCTGCCAGCCTGACCGGTGGCGGCAACATGGGCGGGCTGATGTCCGTCCGGGGCGCGGCCAATTTCCTCACGCGGCTGACGGCCATCCTCGCCGCCGCGTTCATGGCCACCAGCCTCATCCTCGCGGTGCTCGCCGGCAACGCGACCACGGACACCGGCTCGGTCATGGACAAGGTCAAAACCGAGGCCCAGCCGCCGTCGTCGTCGCAGCCCTCGTCGCCATCGAAGCCTGAAGCGGCCGCACCCGCCAAGCCGGAGCAGCCGGCGGCACCGTCCGTGCCGTTCTCGGAGTAACCCAAACCCGTTCCCTTCAACCGCTCATGTACACCCCCGGTTAATGACGCGATTTATCTTTATCACCGGGGGAGTGGTCTCTTCGCTAGGGAAGGGGCTGGCCTCCGCCGCATTGGGCGCGCTGCTGCAGGCGCGCGGCTACAAGGTGCGCCTGCGCAAGCTGGACCCGTATCTCAACGTGGATCCCGGGACCATGAGCCCGTACCAGCACGGCGAGGTCTATGTCACCGACGACGGTGCCGAGACCGACCTGGACCTGGGCCACTACGAGCGCTTCACCGGCGTCGCCTCGCGCCGCAGCGACAACGTGACGTCGGGACGCATCTACCAGCAGATCATCACCAAGGAGCGGCGCGGCGACTATCTGGGCGGCACCGTGCAGGTGATCCCGCACGTCACCGACGCCATCAAGGCCTTCGCCCTCGATGAGCAGGACGACTGCGACTTCATCCTCTGCGAGATCGGCGGAACCATCGGCGACATCGAGAGCCTGCCGTTCCTCGAGGCGATCCGCCAGCTCGGCAACGAGCTCGGCGACAACGCCCTCTTCATCCACCTGACCCTGGTGCCCTATATCGCCTCGGCCGGCGAGCTGAAGACCAAGCCGACCCAGCATTCGGTCAAGGAACTGCGCAGCATCGGCATCCAGCCGGACATCCTGATGTGCCGCTGCGAGCGGGAGATCCCGGCCTCGGAGCGCAAGAAGATCGCGCTGTTCTGCAACGTGCGCGAGGAGGCGGTGATCCCGGCCCTCGACGTGGCCACCATCTACGAGGTGCCGCTGCGCTACCACGAGCAGGGGCTCGACACCCAGGTGCTCAAGGCGTTCCGCATCGACGACGCGCCGCCGCCCGTGCTGGGGCCGTGGGAAACCGTGGTCAAGCGGGTGCGCGAGCCGGAAGGCGAGGTCACCATCGCCGTGGTCGGCAAGTACACCGGCCTGAAGGACGCCTACAAGTCGCTGCAGGAGGCGCTGATCCACGGCGGCATCGCCAATAACGTGCACGTCAACATCGAGTGGCTGGATTCGGAGATCTTCGAATCCGAGGACGCGGTGCTCTACCTGGAGAATGTTCACGGCATTCTGGTGCCGGGCGGCTTCGGCAACCGGGGCGCGGAAGGCAAGATCGCCGCGGCGACCTTCGCGCGGCTGCGCCACGTGCCTTATTTCGGCATCTGCTTCGGCATGCAACTGGCGGTCATCGAGGCGGCGCGCAGCCTGGCCGGCATCGCCGGCGCCAGTTCCACCGAGTTCGGCCCGTGCGACGACCCGGTGGTCGGCCTGATGACCGAGTGGGAGCACGGCGGCAGCACCGAGGTCCGCTCGACGGACTCCGACATGGGCGGTACCCTGCGCCTGGGCGCCTATCCGGCCGTGCTGCTGGCCAACTCCCAGGTCGGCGGCATCTACGGCCGCGGCGAGATCTCCGAGCGCCACCGGCACCGCTACGAGGTGAACATCAACTATCGCGACCGGCTGGAACAGGCCGGCTTGCTGTTCTCTGGCATGTCCCCGGACGGCCGCCTGCCCGAGATCGTGGAGAACCCCGACCATCCGTGGTTCATCGGCGTCCAGTTCCACCCGGAGCTGAAGTCCAAGCCGTTCGATCCGCATCCGCTCTTCGTGTCGTTCATCCGCGCGGCCGTCGAGCAGTCCCGCCTGTTCTAGAGCCGGCGTCGTCCGGCTCATCGATCTGAAAGAGGAAGACATGACCGCCATCGTCGACATCATCGGCCGCCAGATTCTCGACAGTCGCGGCAACCCCACCGTCGAGGGCGACGGGGTGCTGGAATCGGGGGCCGCGGGGCGCGCCGCCGTGCCGTCCGGCGCCTCCACCGGCGCGCACGAGGCGGTCGAGCTGCGCGACGGCGGCGTCCACTATCACGGCAAGGGCGTGACCCGCGCGGTCGAGGCGGTCAACGGCGAGATCTTCGAGGCGCTGGCGGGCCTGGACGCCGAGGACCAGCGCGGCCTCGACAGGATCATGATCGACCTGGACGGCACCTCCAACAAGTCGCGGCTGGGCGCCAACGCCATCCTCGGCGTCAGCCTGGCGCTGGCCCGCGCCGCGGCCGCCGAATCGGGCCTACCGCTCTACCGCTACGTCGGCGGCGCCGCGGCCCATATCCTGCCCGTCCCGATGATGAACATCGTCAATGGCGGCGCCCATGCCGACAACCCGATCGACATCCAGGAATTCATGATCATGCCGGTGGCTGCCGACACCATGGCGGACGCGGTGCGCATCGGTTCCGAGATTTTCCACACGCTCAAGAAAGAGCTTTCGGCGGCGGGGCTCAGCACCAGCGTCGGCGACGAGGGCGGCTTCGCGCCGAACCTGGCCAGCACCACGGATGCCCTCGACGTCATCATGCGCTCTGTCGAGAAGGCGGGCTACGAGGTCGGCGACGAGGTGATGCTCGCCATCGACGCGGCCTCCACGGAGTTCTTCAGGGACGGCCTCTATCACCTTGATGGCGAGGGGAAAAAGCTCGATTCCGGTGCCATGGCCGACTACTGGGCCGACCTGATCGGCCGCTATCCCATCGTCTCCGTCGAGGACGGTATGGCCGAGGACGATTTCGAGGGCTGGAAGGCGCTGACCCAGGCCATCGGCGGCAAGGTGCAGCTGGTCGGCGACGACCTGTTCGTCACCAATCCGGCCCGCCTGTCCGCCGGCATCAAGCAGGGCATGGCCAACTCCATCCTGGTCAAGGTCAACCAGATTGGCACCCTGTCGGAGACCCTGGAGGCGGTCGAGATGGCGCACCGCGCCGGCTACACCTCGGTGATGTCGCACCGGTCCGGGGAGACCGAGGATTCGACCATCGCGGACCTAGCGGTGGCGACCAACTGCGGCCAGATCAAGACCGGCTCCCTGGCACGTTCCGACCGGCTCGCCAAGTACAACCAACTGATCCGCATCGAGGAGCAGCTCGGCGACATGGCCGTCTATGCCGGCCGCTCCATCCTGAAGGGCTGAAGCGGGCTGCGACCCCGTTTTCACTTTTCCGCACAAGCCGCTGAATCCTCGGACGTTTGCGCTTGACCGGCAGACTCGCCTGTGATTCGCTATGACCATGCGCCAGGGAGCCATCAGACGGACCATGCTCGACGCGATCCTGCCCGGGGTCATGCTCTGTCTCATCGCGTATTTCTGCTACCACGCCGTGCAGGGCGAGCTGGGCCTGCTCTCCTATCTGCGGCTGGATCGGCAGATCGAAACGCTCGAGGCCGAGGCGGCCACCGTGCACGCCGAGCGGACGGCGCTGGAGCACCGGGTTCACCTGCTCTCGCCCGAAGGCGTCGATCCGGACCTGCTGGACGAGCTCTCCCGCTACGATCTCGGCTACGCCGATCCGAACGATCTCGTCATCCTCGATCCGAAGAACTGAGCGGCGCTCATTTTCTTTCCCGGATAAGGCCCGCGCGGTAACTTCCGTGCCGATCCGGCATGGCCACGACAACAAACTGGCGAACTCCCTGCTGTCTCCGATCCGCGATTGATTTTCGCGGGGAAAGCGGGGGTAATATGGCCATCTCAAGCGGGGACTCCGGAATTGTCGCGGGGCGCCGAAGCGGTCGCGGAAGGGGCATGCATGGCGAAAAGCAAGGAATCATCCGACCGGGAGAACCATGGCGCGAGGAGCTCGGCGCCGCCGCCCTACCAGGCCTCTCCCGACGAACTCGTCCGCTTCTACCGTGACATGCTGCTCATCCGCCGCTTCGAGGAGCGGGCCGGTCAGATGTACGGCATGGGCCTGATCGGCGGCTTCTGCCATCTCTACATCGGCCAGGAGGCCGTGGTGGTCGGCGTCAAGTCGGCCATGAAGGAGACCGACAGCCTGATCACCGCCTACCGCGACCATGGCCACATCCTGGCGGTCGGCAGCGATCCGAAGGCGGTGATGGCGGAGCTGACCGGTCGCTCGGGCGGCGTGTCCAAGGGCAAGGGCGGTTCCATGCACATGTTCGACCCGCAGAACCGCTTCTACGGTGGTCACGGCATCGTCGGCGCCACGGCTCCGCTGGGTGCCGGCATCGGCTTCGCCCACAAATACCGGGGCGACGGCGGCGTGTCGGTGACCTTCTTCGGCGACGGCGCGTCCAATCAGGGGCAGGTCTACGAGACCTTCAACATGGCGGAGCTCTGGCAGCTGCCCGTGGTGTTCGTCATCGAGAACAACCAGTACGCCATGGGCACGTCGGTGGAGCGCTCGTCGTCGGAAACCCATTTCCACCGCCGCGGCGCCAGCTTCCGGATTCCGGGCTACGAGGTCGACGGCATGGACGTGCTCAGCGTCCGCTCGGCCGCCGAGGACGCCGTCGAGTGGGTGCGCAAGGGCAACGGCCCGATCATCCTGGAGATGAAGACCTATCGCTACCGCGGCCATTCCATGTCGGATCCGGCCAAGTACCGGACCCGCGACGAGGTGCAGAAGATGCGCACCGAGCACGATCCCATCGACCATCTGGGCGAGGCGCTGGTGAAGGCCGGCGCGGCCAGCCAGGACGATCTGAAGGCGATCGACAAGGAGATCAAGAAGGTGGTCGCCGACGCCGCCGATTTCGCCCAGGAGAGCGCGGAGCCCGATCCCAGGGAGCTGTTCACCGAGGTGTACGCCTGATGCCGATCGATATCCTCATGCCCGCCCTGTCGCCCACCATGGAGGAGGGCACCCTGGCCAAGTGGCTGGTGAAGGAGGGCGACAAGGTGACCAGCGGCGACGTGCTGGCCGAGATCGAGACCGACAAGGCCACCATGGAGCTGGAGGCCATCAACGACGGCAAGGTCGCCCGGATCCTGGTGCCGGAGGGCACCGAAGGGGTGAAGGTGAACGAGATCATCGCCCGTCTCGCCGAGGAGGGCGAGAACCTGGAGGAGGTGGGCAAGGCGCCCGCCAAGTCGCCCGCGCCGCCCAAGGCCGAGGCGCCGGAGAAGCAGGAGCACAAGGCCGAATCCCGTCCGTCGCCCCAGGCCGCCGAGCCGCCGCCGAAGAAGTCCGAGGCCGCGGCCGCGCCGGCGCCCAGGGACCCGGGCATCCCCGCCGGCACCGAGATGGTCGAGCTGACCGTCCGCGAAGCGTTGCGCGACGCCATGGCCGCGGAGATGCGCAAGGACCCGGACGTCTTCCTGATGGGCGAGGAGGTGGCGCAGTACCAGGGCGCCTACAAGGTCTCCCAGGGCCTGCTGGAGGAATTCGGCGACAAGCGGGTGATCGACACGCCGATCACCGAGCACGGCTTCGCCGGCCTGGGCGTGGGGGCGGCGTTCGGCGGGCTGAAGCCGATCGTCGAATTCATGACCTTCAACTTCGCCATGCAGGCCATCGACCACATCATCAACTCGGCGGCCAAGACCCGCTACATGTCGGGCGGCCTGCTTAGCATCCCTGTCGTTTTCCGCGGCCCCAACGGCTTTGCGTCGCGCGTCGCCGCCCAGCATTCCCAGTGCTACGCGAGCTGGTACGGTCATGTGCCCGGCCTCAAGGTGGTGGCGCCCTATTCGGCGGCCGACGCCAAGGGCCTTCTGAAATCCGCCATCCGCGATCCGAACCCGGTGGTATTCCTGGAGCAGGAGCTGCTCTACGGCCGCAAGTTCGAGGTCCCCAAGCTCGACGACTACACCGTGCCGATCGGCAAGGCGAAGGTGGTCCGCGAGGGCAAGGACGTCACCCTGATCAGCTTCGCCTACACCATGATCGCGACCCTGGACGCGGCCGAGGCGCTCGCCAGGGAGGGCATCGACGCCGAGGTGATCGACCTGCGCACCATCCGGCCGCTTGACGCGGCGACCCTGGTCGAGTCCGTGAAGAAGACCAACCGGGCGGTGGTGATCGAGCAGGGCTGGACCATGTACGGCGTCACCTCGGAGGTGTCGTCGGTGCTGATGGAGCAGGCCTTCGACTGGCTCGACGCACCGGTGACGCGGGTGGGCGGCGCCGACGTGCCCATGCCCTACGCCGCCAACCTGGAGCAGCTCGCCATCGTGCAGCCGGACGACGTGGTCAAGGCCGCCAAGGCCGTCTGCTACAAGGACTGAGCCATGTCCGTCACCGTCACCATGCCGGCGCTCTCGCCCACCATGGAGGAGGGCACCCTCGCCAAGTGGCGGGTCAAGGAGGGCGACGAGGTGAAGGCCGGCGATGTGCTCGCCGAGATCGAGACCGACAAGGCCACCATGGAGGTGGAGGCGGTCGACGAGGGCACCGTCGGCAAGCTGCTGGTGCCCGAAGGCACCGAGGGCGTCAAGGTCAACGCCGTCATCGCCATGCTGCTGGAGGAGGGCGAGTCCGCCGACGACCTGGATGTTCCCGCGACGGGCGAGGCGCCGGCGTTGTCGAAGCCCGCTGCCGCGAAGCGGGCGCCCGCGGAGGCGGCGGAGACGGGTCATCCGGATGCGGTGCTGGCCAATCCGTCGGCTCGCCGGCTCGCCGAGGAGGCGGGAATTGACCTGTCGGCGGTGAAGGGCTCGGGCCCCCACGGCCGCATCACCAAGGGCGACGTGGCCGCCGCCGCCGAGAAGCGCGGCGCTTCCGAGCCGGCCGCGCCGCGGCAATCGCCTGCGTCCGGGCGCGTCTTCGCCAGCCCGCTCGCCCGGCGGATGGCGTCGGAGAAGGGCTACGAGCTGGCGCAGATCGCCGGCTCCGGTCCGAACGGGCGGGTCGTCAGGGCCGACGTGGAGGCGTTCGTGCCGCCGGCCGCCGCGCCGGGCAAGGCTGCGCCGCCGGTGACCGGCGACGCGCCGTTCGAGGAAGTGCGCCTCTCCACCATGCGCAAGACCATCGCCCGACGCATGACCGAGGCCAAGCAGACGGTGCCCCACTTCTACCTGACCGTGGAGGTGGAGATCGACAAGCTGCTCGATATCCGCCAGGACCTCAACGAGGTGGCGGGCGACGGGCCGAAGCTGTCGGTCAACGACTTCATCATCCGCGCCGCCGCGCTGGCGCTGATGCAGTTCCCCGACGCCAACGTGCAGTACGCCGGCGACACCCTGCGCCGCTATGCCCGCGCCGACGTCTCTGTGGCGGTGGCCATCGACGGCGGCCTGATCACGCCCATCGTCAAGGGCGCCGAGCAGAAGACCGTGGCGCAGATCTCAGCCGAGATGAAGGAACTGGCCGGCCGGGCCCGCAAGGGCAAGTTGGCGCCCGAGGAATACCAGGGCGGCACCATCTCGATCTCCAACCTGGGCATGTTCGGCATCAAGGAGTTCATGGCGGTGATCAACCCGCCGCAGGCGTCGATTCTGGCGGTGGGCGCCGGCGAGCGGCGGCCCGTGGTGCGCGGCGACCGGATCGAGGCGGCGACGGTGATGAGCGTGACCATGGCCTGCGACCACCGGGCCATCGACGGCGCCATCGGGGCGCAGTATCTTCAAGTGTTCAAGAGCCTTCTGGAGCATCCGGCCCGGCTGCTGGTGTAGCCGCAAACGGAGGCCCGTCGGGAAGTCTTCGCGTCTGAAGGAATAACCCTGGTTCCAGCAGACGGGACGAAATGATGACCAAACAGCTTCTCCACCTGGTGATCGGCGGCCGGGTCAAGGACCCGAAGGGCGCGGAATTCGAGAATCTCGACCAGGTCGACATCGTCGGCGTCTATGCCAACTACGCCGAGGCGCTGAAGGCGTGGCGGGGCAAGGCGCAGGCGACGGTGGACGACGCCAGGACCCGCTACTTCGTGGTCCACCTGCACCGGCTGATGGACCCGGAGCAGGATCACGAGCACTGATCGCCGGCGCCATCGCCCCAGGCGGCCTCCATGCGGAGGGATGCCCGAGCAGGTCGGGCGGCATAATATGGGGGAGGGCTCCCGGGGGCGCCGGCCTGCATTGGACTTACCCGTCGGTTTGGCATATTTGGTGAAGCATGAGCACCGTCGAGACCATCAGGGGCGACAAGCCCGAGCATGGGCGCAAGCCCGACTGGCTGCGCGTCAAGGCGCCCGGATCGCAGGAGTACATGAGGACGCGGCGGCTGATGCGCGACCTCAAGCTCAACACCGTGTGCGAAGAGGCGGCCTGCCCGAACATCGGCGAGTGCTGGACCCAGAAGCACGCGACGGTGATGATCCTGGGCGACGTCTGCACCCGCGCCTGCGCCTTCTGCAACGTCAAGACCGGCATGCCGCGGCATGTGGACGCGGACGAGCCGGAGCACGTGGCCGCGGCGGTCGGTGAGCTCGGCCTCGAGCACGTGGTGATCACATCGGTCGACCGCGACGATTTGCCGGACGGCGGCGCCAGCCAGTTCGTCCAGGTGATCCGCCGCATCCGGGAGCACTCGCCCTCGACGACCATCGAGGTGCTGACGCCGGATTTCCTGCGCAAGAAGGGTGCCATCGAGGCGGTGGTCGAGGCGCGGCCCGACGTGTTCAACCACAATCTGGAGACCGTGCCGCGGCTCTACCTGAACATCCGGCCGGGCGCGCGCTACTACAATTCCCTGCGCCTGCTCGACACGGTCAAGCGGCTGGACCCGTCGATCTTCACCAAGTCGGGCATCATGGTCGGCCTCGGCGAGGACAAGCGCGAGGTCTACCAGGTGATGGACGACATGCGCGCCGCCGAGGTGGACTTCCTGACCATCGGCCAGTACCTGCGGCCGACGCCGCGCCACGCCGAAGTCGCCCGCTACGTGACGCCCGACGAGTTCGCCAGCTATGCCAAGATGGCGCGCGCCAAGGGTTTCCTGATGGTCTCGAGCTCGCCGCTGACCCGCTCGAGCTATCACGCAGGCGAGGATTTCGTGCAGCTCCGCGAGAACCGCCAGCGCCAGCTCGCCGCGGGCCGCTGAGAGGATGCACCGCCACGCCGAAAAGCGGGTGCTGCCTCACACCGCCAAGCAGATGTTCGATCTGGTGGCGGACGTGGAGCGCTATCCGGAGTTCCTGCCGTGGTGTACCGGCGTGCGCATCGTCAAGCGCGAGGATCAGATGTTCATGGCCGACCTGATGATCGGCTATAAGGTGATCCGCGAGAAATTCACCTCCAGGGTCGAGCTGTCGCCCCACGAGCTGATCAAGGTCACCTACATGACCGGCCCGCTCAAGGAGCTGAACAACGACTGGCGGTTCCAGGACAATGGCGACGGCAGCTGCACCATTGACTTCTTCATCGAGTTCGAGTTCCGCAGCCGGCTGTTCGAGCGGCTGATCGGCGGCGTGTTCAACGAGATCGTCAAGCGGATGGTGGGCGCTTTCGTCAGCCGCGCGGACGACCTCTACGGCTCAGACCAGCGACTGCATCAGCTCTAGCGCCGTCTCCACCGACCGCAGCCGGACCACCGAGCGCCCCAGGTCGCCGAAGCGCCGGCTCTCGCTGACGGTCTCCCGTCCGCGCCGGGCGGCGGCGAAATGGACCAGGCCCACCGGCTTGTCGGCGGTGCCGCCCGTCGGCCCGGCGACGCCGGTGATGGCGGCGGCGATGTCGGCATGGGAATTGCGCAGGGCGCCTTCCGCCATGGCCCGGGCGACGGGCTCGCTCACCGCGCCGTATTCCTCGATCAGTTCGAAGGGCACGCCCAGCAGCTCGTGTTTGGCCGCATTGCTGTAGGTGACGAAGCCGCAGTCCACCACCTCCGAGGCGCCGGACAGCTCCGTCAGGCAGGCCATCAGCATGCCGCCGGTGCAGGATTCGGCGGCCGCCAGCTTGAGCCGTTTCGCGCGGGCGGCGGCCAGCAGCGCCTCCGCCTTGCCGAGCAGGGTCACGGTATCCATGCCGCCCCCGCCATGTGAAGGTAAAGTTGCATGACGACGCAGACTAGCAGACCGGCCGCCAGATCGTCCTGCATCACGCGCATGCCGCCGCGACCGCTCCGGTCGAGCAGCGAGATTGGCCAGGGCTTGAAGATGTCGAGCATGCGGAACAGCACAAAGGCCGCAAGCCACAGCCACCACGGGCCGGGCGGCAGCAGCAGGCAGGCGATGCACTGGCCGGCGACCTCGTCGATGACGATCTCGCCAGGGTCGTGGGTCTCCACCCGTGTGCAGTGGTGTCCGGCGGCCCAGACGCCGACCACCGCCAGCACGACGCAGAGCAGCAGCAGCGCGCCGGGGCCGGCGAAGGTCTGCACCAGCCAGGCCAGCGGCAGCGCGGCGACCGATCCCCAGGTGCCGGGCGCCGGCGGGATGAACCCGACCCAGAACCAGGTGGCGAGGATCGTCGCCGGATGGAAACGGGCAGCCTTCATGGGGCTGCGTCAGGCAGCAGCACGCTGGCGACGGCCTGGGCGGCGATGCCTTCGCCGCGGCCGGTGAAGCCCAGCTTCTCCGTGGTCGTCGCCTTGACGTTGATCCGTCGGGACGGGATGCCGAGCAGGCCGGCGAGCACCGCGGTCATCGCTTCCACATGCGGCGTCACCCTGGGCGACTCGCAGATGATGGTGATGTCGACGTTGGCGATCCGGCCGCCCTGGCCGCGGATCAGGTCGACGGCCCTTTCGACGAAGAGGCGCGACGGCGCGCCCTTCCATTGCGGGTCGGTCGGCGGGAAGTGGCGGCCGATGTCGCCGGCGCCCACGGCGCCCAGCAGGGCGTCGGTCAGCGCGTGGAGTGCCACGTCGGCGTCGGAATGGCCGATCAGGCCCCGGTCGTGGGGAATGCGGTGACCGCCCAGCATGACGTGGTCGCCCGGCCCGAGCCGGTGCACGTCGAATCCGCTGCCGGTGGCGGGCAGCAGGGGAGTGCGGGACAGGGCCTCGACGTCTTCGGGCGTGGTCACCTTGATGTTCCTTTCTTCCCCCGCGACAACCGCCACCCGGATTCCGGCCGCCTCGGCGACGGATGCGTCGTCGGTCAGGTCGGTCCGCGACGCCAGCCGGCGATGGGCCTCCAGGATCGGCCGGAAATGGAAGCCCTGCGGCGTCTGGGCGCGCCGCAACGTGTCGCGATCGACGCTTTCCAGCACGGCGCCGGCGCCGTCGACGCGCTTGACGGTGTCGGTGAGCGGCAGCGCCGGAATGGCTGCCTCATTTGACGCCAGCGCGTCGAGAACGCTGCGTATCAGCCGTGCAGAAACGAACGGACGGGCTGCATCGTGAATGAGCACGAGGTCCGGCTGGTCGCCCAGCAGGCTCTCCAGCCCGAGGCGCACCGATTCCTGCCGGGTGGCGCCACCGGGGCAGGGGGCCGTCACCGCGAGTCCGGCCGTCGCCGCATCGAACAGCGGCCGGTCGTCAGGGTGAATCGCCACCTTAACAAGGTCGACCAAGCCACTGTCCACAAAACACCTTACCGTATGCCGCAGAAGCGGCTCGCCGTGCAGCGGCAGGTATTGCTTGGGGGTCGGCGTCCCCGCGCGATGGCCGCGGCCGGCGGCGACGATGAGGGCTGCGACTTTCAAGATTGGTCCCGCTCGGCCTGTAAGGTAAGTTTCACTTGGTGTGCTAGAGTTTTTGCCATCGGTCAACGATGTGATAAAGACTTGCGCATCCCCACGACATTGCTTAGGAAAACAGCAACCGCACTGGTTGCTCAAAAAATGACCATAACGATCGGCCAACTCTCCATTCAAGATCCCGTCGTCCTCGCGCCGATGTCCGGCGTGACCGACATGCCGTTCCGCCGCCTGGTGAAGCGCTACGGCGCCGGCCTTGTGGTCTCGGAGATGATCGCCAGCGAGGCGATGATCCGCGCCACCAAGCGCTCCATGAAGATGGCGACCAACTGCGCCGAGGAGCACCCCATGTCGGTGCAGCTCGCCGGCTGCGAGCCGGCGGTGATGGGCGAGGCGGCGCGGCTCAACCAGGACCGCGGCGCGGCGATCATCGACATCAACATGGGCTGCCCGGTGAAGAAGGTGGTCAACGGCGAGGCCGGGTCGGCGCTGATGCGCGACCTGACCCACGCGGCGGCGATCATCGAGGGCACGGTGAAGGGCGTCACGGTGCCCGTCACGCTGAAGATGCGCACCGGCTGGGACGACCGAAACCGCAACGCGCCCGAGTTGGCGCGGATCGCCGAGGACCTGGGCGTCCGCATGGTGACCGTACACGGCCGCACCCGCAACCAGCTCTACAAGGGCCATGCGGACTGGTCGTTCGTGCGCAACGTGAAGCACGCCGTGTCGATCCCGGTGATCGTCAACGGCGACATCAACAGCTTCGACGACGTCGACGAGTCGCTGCGCCAGTCGGGCGCCGACGGGGTGATGATCGGCCGCGGCTGCTACGGCCGCCCGTGGTTTCCCGCCCAGGTCGTCCACTATCTGCGCACCGGCGAGCGCCTGCCGGACCCGCCGCTCGAAGAGCAGCTCGCCGTGGTGCTCGAGCACTACGACGACATGCTCTCCCATTATGGGGTGGAGACCGGCGTGCGCATCGCCCGCAAGCATATCGGCTGGTATTCCAAGGGCATGCCCGGATCGGGCGAATACCGCGACCGGATCAACCGGCTGGACGATCCCGCCCAGGTGAGGACCGAGATCCGCGCCTTCTACGAACCGCAGATGGAAAGGCTGGCGGCTTGATGCCGTCCGTGGCCAACCTGTTCCGCAGCAAGGCCTCGACGCCGGTCAGCACGGACCTGCTGGTCAACAACCTGCCGGACCCGCTGCTGGCGATCGACCAGTCCGACCGCATCCGGTTCGCCAACCTGGCCGCCGAGCAGTTCTTCCAGTCCAGCGCCAAGGTGCTGCAGAGCCAGGGGCTGACCGACGTCATCCCCTTCGACAGCCCGCTGGTGGCGCTGGTGGGGCAGGTGCGCACCCGCGGTTCGTCGGTGTCGGAATACGGCCTGGTGCTGTCGACGCCGCGCATCGGCGTGCATCAGGTCGACGTGCAAATCTGCCCGGTGGGCGACGAGCCGACGTTGCTGCTGGTCACCCTGCGCGAGCGCGGGATCGCCAGCAAGATCGACCACCAGCTGCTGCACCGGGGCGCGGCGCGTTCCATCGTCAGCATGGCGGCGGTGCTGGCCCACGAGATCAAGAATCCGCTCTCCGGCATCCGTGGCGCCGCCCAGCTGGTCGAATCGTCTGTCGGCGCCGACGACAAGGCACTGCTGCGGCTGATCTGCGAGGAAACCGACCGGATCGTCGCCCTGGTGGACCGGATGGAGGTATTCTCCGACACCAGGCCGATCGAGCGCACCCCCATCAACATCCACGAGGTGCTGGAGCACGCCCGGCGGGTGGCCGAGAACGGCTTCGCCCGCAAGGTGCACTTCTCCGAGCTCTACGACCCGTCGCTACCGCCGGTGCACGGCGACCGCAACATGCTGATCCAGGTGTTCCTCAACCTGATCAAGAACGCGGCGGAGGCGGTGCCCGACGACGGCGCCGAGATCACCCTCACCACCGCTTACCGGCACGGCGTGCGGGTCGCCATCCCCGGCACCCGCGAGCGGATCAACCTGCCGCTGGAAATCTGCGTCATCGATAACGGCTCGGGCGTGCCCGACGATCTGCAGTCGCACCTGTTCGACCCGTTCGTCACCACCAAGCCGGGCGGCACGGGGCTCGGCCTCGCCCTGGTGGCCAAGATCATCGGCGACCATGGCGGGATCATCGAGTGCGAATCCGTGCCGCGCAGGACCGTCTTCAGGGTCCTGCTGCCCACCGGACCCAGGCCA
The DNA here is from genome assembly GCA_016124315.1 of Alphaproteobacteria bacterium. Lineage (GTDB taxonomy): Bacteria > Pseudomonadota > Alphaproteobacteria > SMXS01 > SMXS01 > RI-34. The sequence continues at coordinate 2,523 of WGNW01000018.1, read as the reverse complement.
CAGAAGAACAGACAGCGTCCATGAGTGAAGGAACCATCCTCGTCGCCGACGACGACCGCGCCATCCGCACCGTGCTGAACCAGGCCCTCGGCCGGCTCGGCTACGACGTGCGCACCACCGGCAACGCCGCCACCCTGTGGAGCTGGATCTCGAACGGCGAGGGCGACCTCGTGATCACCGACGTGATCATGCCCGACGAGAACGGCCTCGACCTGCTGCCGCGCATCCGCAAGATCCGCGGCGACCTGCCGATCATCGTGATGAGCGCCCACAACACCCTGAGCACCGCGCTCAAGGCGACCGAGCGCGGCGCCTACGACTACCTGGCCAAGCCGTTCGACCTCACCGAGCTGACCAACGTGGTGAAGCGCGCGCTGGCCCGTCCCAAGCGCTCCGACGCGGTGGAGCAGGCGGCGCCCGACGACGAGGGCATGCCGCTGGTCGGCCGCTCGCCCGCCATGCAGGAAATCTACCGGGTGCTCGCCCGGCTGGTGCCCACGGACCTGACGGTGATGATCTTCGGCGAGTCGGGCACCGGCAAGGAGCTGATCGCCCGCGCCCTGCACCAGTTCGGCAAGCGCCGCAACGGGCCGTTCGTCGCCATCAACATGGCGGCGATCCCGCGCGAGCTGATCGAGAGCGAGCTGTTCGGTCACGAGAAGGGCGCGTTCACCGGCGCCAGCTCGCGGCACAGCGGCCGATTCGAGCAGGCCCAGGGCGGCACGCTGTTCCTGGACGAGATCGGCGACATGCCGCCCGAGGCGCAGACCCGGCTGCTGCGGGTGCTGCAGGAAGGCGAGTACACCACTGTCGGCGGCCGGACCCCGATCCCGACCGACGTGCGCATCATCGCCGCCACCAACCGGGACCTGCGCCAGCAGATCCACCAGGGCCTGTTCCGCGAGGACCTGTTCTACCGGCTCAACGTGGTGCCGCTGCGGCTGCCGCCGTTGCGCGAGCGGCTCGATGACATCCCCGACCTGGCGCGCCACTTCCTCACCCAGGCCGGCCTCGAGGGCCTGCCGCAGAAGTCTCTCGACTCGTTCGCCATCGAACGGCTCAAGCGCCACAACTGGCCGGGCAACGTCCGCGAGCTCGAGAACCTGATCAAGCGCATCGTCGCGCTCTATTCCGAAGAGGTCATCGGCGTCGAGGTGATCAACGCCGAGCTGGCGGAGACCGAGCGCCGCGCCGCGCCGGCGACCGGCGTCGAGGCCGACAATCTGGCGAGCGCCGTGGAGAACCACCGGGAGCGCTATTTCGCCGCCCACGGCGACGGCCTGCCGCCCAAGGGGCTCTACGAGCGGATCATCAAGGAGGTCGAACGGCCGCTGCTCAACATCGTGCTGGCCTCCACCCGGGGCAACCAGATCCGCGCGGCCGAGCTGCTGGGGCTCAACCGGAACACCCTGCGCAAGAAGATCCGCGAGCTGGACATCCCGGTCAACCGGGGCCTGAAGTAGCCGGACGGCGGCCGTTTCGGCCGCCCAAATCGAGTGATGCAAATCTGCAACATTATGATACCCTGCGCGCCGGCGCAGCGCCGTGCGCCGGTGGATAGGCGGATTGAACCGATCTGAATGTCGAGCCTGAGCGGCACGCCTGAAAAACCCAGGAAAAGTTTCTTCCCTGGCTGGATGAAGCAGTTCGGCCGCAGTCGCTGGACGCCCATCGTCCTGGGCGCCGTGGCCATCGCCTGGGCGATCGCCACCTACATGGTGCTGAGTACCGGCACCGTGGCGATGGATTCCAGCGGCTCCATCGCGCTGATCTTCGGCAACCTCGCCATCGTCATCGTGCTCGCCATGCTGATCACCCGGCGGATGGTGCGGCTCTGGGTAGCGCGGCGCAGCGGCGCAGCCGGATCTCGGCTGCATGTGCGGCTGGTGACGCTGCTCAGCCTCGTCGCCATCATCCCCACCGTGATCGTGGCCATGTTCTCGGCCCTCTACTTCAACCTAGGCCTGCAGTCCTGGTTCAGCGACCAGGTGCGCGGCAGCGTGCAGAACTCGGTGCGCATCGCCGAGGACTACATGGAGGAGCACAAGAAGAGCATCTCGCGCGACCTGATCGAGATGGCCGCGGTGCTCAATTCGCGGGCCGACGAGTTCCGTTTCGAGCCCGAGGCGCTGAAGGAGGAGATGCAGAACCAGGCGCGCAGCCGCTCCTTCGCCGAGGCCATCCTGCTGTCGCGCAACGGCACCATCTACGCCAAGTACAACGGCATCTTCGGCGACACCATGGCGCGCACCTCGGCGCTGCCGCGGCGGGCGATGGCGCAGGCGGAGATGGGCGGCGTGGCCGCCATGACCAATTCCAGCGACGACTACGTGGGCGCGCTGATCAAGCTCAACGCCTATGTGGACCGCTATCTCTATGTGGGTCGCAGCGTCGACCAGCGGGTGGTCGAACAGCTCGAGAAGACGCGCCATCACGCCGCCGAGTACGAGCAGATGGAGCAGCGCCGGGCCTCGCTGCAGACCAAGATCAACATCATCTTCGTGGTGCTGGCGCTGCTGATGC
>WGNW01000045.1 GCA_016124315.1 Alphaproteobacteria bacterium | reverse complement strand
GTCATGGGCGTAGTTGTAGTACTGCTTGACGATGTTGTTGTAGCGCGCCGCCAGCCGGACGCCGACCTTGTCGTTGAGCGGGCCGGAGACGTAGGCCTCTCCGGTGTAGCCCTGCTCCTCGAACTCGTAGGACGCCTTGGCACCCATCTCCCAGTCCCGCGTCGGATTGGCGGACTTGATCGAGATCACGCCGGCCGAGGCGCTCTTGCCGAAGTAGAGCGACTGCGGCCCCTTCAGCACCTCGACCTGCTGCACGTCGAAGAAGGCGCCCTGCAGCACGCGCATCTGCGAGATCATCACGCCGTCGTAGTTGAGGGCGACGGCGGAATCGAAGGCGTCGGAGATGTTCGAGGTGCCGACGCCGCGCAGCGAGACCTGGGCGCCCGAACCGGAACCGCCAAGCTGCACGTTCAGCGACGGGATGCGCGTCGTCAGGTTCTCGATCTTGTCGTAGTTGAACCGCGCCAGGTCCTTGCCGCTGACAACGGACACGGTGACGGGCGTTTCCTGCAGCGTCTCCGAGGTCTTGCGGGCGGTGACCATGATGGTGTCGGTGGCGGGCTTGGGCGTCTTGGCGCCGGCTGTGTCCTGGGCATGGCCGGGCATCGACAGTCCCAGGCTCAGCAGCGCGACAACGGCACCCGCCGTTCCCGCTGATCGTAGTGAAACCGGACGGCAGCCGAATCGGCTTCGGTATTCGCGCATTTCATCCTCCCCTTACGCGGATTTCCGACCGCTGGCGGGTCTTGCTTTTCCTTGCCACCCCGAAAGGGCGTCAGGCCCCCACTCAGCCGTCCCACGCTACCATAAATTAATAGACGATGAATATTTTTTATTTATGTCGGCTGTTACCAACAATTGCGATATTTTTCAAACCTTTATGACATATCCAGCAGATCATGCAACCTGCCGTGCGCAATATGCATGAAAAAAGCCGACCAGCTGGGCCGTCCCGCAAACTCACGGAACGCCTGAACGCCGCCTACAGGTATTTGGCCAGTTCGATCAGCCCGATCATCACGACCATGATCGTGCTCAGCACCCAGAGGTTGAGCTTCAGCGAGGCTTTCGCCCGCCGCTTCTCCCACCAGGTGCGCGGCCCGATGCCCTGCACGATGAACATGACCTGCGCGGTCAGGATGATGGCGGTGATGTTGGTCACCAGCAGCATGGCGGCGCCGAGCGCGTGCCGGTAGGCGCCGGCGCCGGCCATGATGCCCAGCGTCGCCGCCGGGGGCAGCAGCGCCACCGCCACCATGACGCCGACCAGCGACGTGGACAGTCCGGTGGTGAGCGAGAGCGCCGCGGCCAGCCCGGAGGCGACGGCGAGCGCGACGCTGTCGAGGCCGACGGCGGTACGCGCCTGAAGCTCGCCGCTGCCGAGCGTCCCCGTCCACAGCAGGCCGATGGGGATGCACACCGCGAGGGTGGCGGCGACGCCCAGGGCGCTGGTGCGGATGCAGCGAACCATCAGCGGCCGGTCGCCCATGGCGACGGCGAAGGCGAAGGCCAGGTTCGGCCCCAGCAGCGGCGCGATCACCATGGCACCGATCACCACCGCGACGTTGTCCTCGACCAACCCGATCGACGCGACGACCGTCGAGAGAACGGCAAGCAGCAGGAAGTTGCGGCCGCCCTCGGCCGCCGCAACCATGTCGGTGTAGAGCTCCTCGCGGGTCTCCATCGCCGGCGCCGTGGTCTCGCCCTCCGCCGTGCGCTTGGGCAGGGCGGCCTCCACCGGCATGATGATGAGCTGCCAGTTGGCGTCCGTCCGCAACGCCGTCTGCAGCGCGTCGATCAGTTCCTGGAGCCCCTCGCCGTCCGCGAGAACCCTGCTGACCTCGACGTCGCCCTGCACGTCGGCCAGCTGGACGATCGTGGCGCCGAACCTCTCGGTGATCGCCTTGATCGTGTCGCCGTGGCCCTTGCTGGATATCACCTCGATCAACCGGTACACGCGCCCTCCTTTCCCTGCCCTCTAATCCAGCTTGAAGCCCCAGGAGCCGAGCCCGATAATCTGGCCTCAGCTAAAGGTGGGTGAATTTGATGATCAGGTCGAGGGAAGTTGCCGTAGCCGTGCATCAGCGGCTTCTGGCGGCTCTGGAGGAACTGGAGGCGTCCATCGGCATCGTTCAGAGGGCGGACAGCGAACCGGACACGCGCAACTACGAGCACCGAGCCCGGCACGTGATGGCGAGCCTCGAGGAAACGCTCCTGTTCGAACTCTATCAGCAGCACCCGGCCCTGAAGCCGACGTCCAACGAATAGCCTTCGCGGACGGCACCGCCGGCGCTGCCGCCTGGCAGGAAGGAGGGCATTCTCCCCGAGAAGGCCGCGAAGCCACGGCCCATTCGGTCTTCCGAGCCATACCCCGGAAGAGCAAAGGCCAGCGGGACGGCTTATGCCTTCGTGGCGGAATTGCACAGATTCCGCAACTGGCGCATCAGCATCGGGCCCTCCAGCTGCGAGTCCGAATAGCCCTCCGCCATGAGGCGGCTGCGGATGTCGGATATATGCTTGCAGGAGCCCGAACGGGCCAGTTCGAAAGCGCGCTCGAGCGCCGTGGGACGCAGAGTCATGCTGGTAAGATAGGCCGGATTCGGCCGGGGGCGACCTCCCTGGAAAGCACAAGCAGCCGGCCCCGCGATCCGTCCGCGCAAGAACAGGGGCGCACAACAGTATTTCTGTTCTTCAACAATGTCGTAAATGCCGCATGAAGGTCAACACGCCGCTTTATCGACGACTTCATAACCAAAAATAATGCCACACAATCTCGTTTTAACGACCCCTATACCACCAAAGTAGCCCCCTCATTACGGATACGGAATGCATTTAATATAGATAATGTAATTTCTATTTTTACACTTTACTATTTGAAAATTCGCCCGTAATAATCCTAATGAGCCTGTTTTCCTTGATCCCATGAACCTCTATATGAAGATCTACACGCAGTTTTGTTTACCGAACCAGTAGCGCCGGGCGTAGACTGCGCGCCACCTTGGGGATCATCCCAATGGCAAAGCAAATGGGGAATTCCAGATGAGGAATGACTTTACGCGCCCGCTCTCGATCGCTGTCGTATGCCTGGCGGCACTGGCCATGGGTTCGGCTCTCGCACAGGACCAGAAGGACATGCCCGCCGCCGCCGGCATGCCCTCGGCCTCGCCCATGGGAACGCAGCACATGAAGCCGGCGATGGACCATGAGGGGGCCGGCACGGCCGACGCGATGGCGCTGAAGAAGGCGGAAATGTCGGCCAAGGAGGCTCAGGCGAAACTCAACGCCCCGCCGCCCGACGCGCTCGTGCTGGCAAGAGCGGCCCGCAGCAAGAACGTCGACGCCGCCAAGCAGGTCCTGCTGCGCAACGGCTTCACGGCCCAGCAGCTCGAAGGCGCGACCGTCGTGCTCGAAGACCAGACGGGCGGCGGCGTTCTGACGCCGGAAAGCCGCATCAGCATCACCATCGAGGCGAGTTGCTGCCCATTGAAGATCACCATCATCATCAGGCTGTAGGTTTCTCACCGCCGCCCCGCCGCGCACCCGGCCCGTCTCGATCCGGCAAATCGCACAGAGCCTGGTGTACGGCGCAGCGGGCGGCGATCCAGTCGTACCAGGCGCCGAGGCCCGCGCCGGTGGTGGCGGAGACCTGCAGGACGTCGGCATGCGGCGTCACCATGCGGATGTTGGCGAGGCAGGCGTCCAGGTCGAACCGGAGATGGGGCAGCAGGTCGATCTTGTTGACCAGCACCAAATCGGCCGCCTGGAACATGTGCGGATATTTCAGCGCCTTGTCCTCGCCCTCGGTTACCGAGACGACGGCCACCTTCGACCGCTCGCCCAGGTCGAACAGCGCCGGGCACACCAGATTGCCGACGTTCTCGATCAGCACCACCGAGCGGAACGGCGGCGCCAGCTCCCCGAGCGCGCGGGCGATCATGTCGGCCTCCAGATGGCAGCCCGTCCCGGTATTGATCTGCACCACCGGCGCGCCGGCCGCGCGGATGCGCTCGCCGTCGTTGGCGGTGGCCTGGTCGCCCTCGATCACATGGAAGCGGTGGCGCGCGCCGGCCTCGCGGATGGTGCGCTCCAGCAGCGTCGTCTTGCCAGCACCGGGCGAGCTCACCAGGTTGAGGCAGAGGATCTCGCGCCCGTCGAACCAGGCGCGGTTGCGCGCCGCCAGTTGGTCGTTCTTGGCCAGCACGGATTCCTGCAGCTCCACCACGGTGCCGTCCGGCAGGTGCACGTGGTCGTGCGGATGATCATGGCCATGTTCATGCCGGTGATGGCGGGCCGGATCGTGGACGTGATCGTGGACGGGGGCATGATCGTGCCCGCCGGCGCGGGCCGCGCCCCCCGCGGTCAGGTTGGTGATGGTGGTCCGGGCTCCGTCGGAGCAGCCGCAGGTCTCGCACATGGCACTCTCCCGTCTGTTGCCGGCGCATCAGGCGCCCTGCCCCTCCGCCGCCGCTTCCGGCGCGCCGATCTCGTAGGACAGGACTCGCAGCTCCGCGCCGGTCAGCCCTTCCACGTCGAAGGAGCCGCAGGCGCAGGGGCTGTGCAGGGTCTCGCGAACGAACTCGGCGCCGCAGCGACGGCAACGGCCCCGCGCCTCCACCCGCCGGATCTCCAGGACGGCCCCTTCCAGGGCGGTGCCCTCGGCCACCGCGTCGAAGCAGAACGCCACGGCGTCGGTCATCACCCCTGCCAGCGTTCCCACCTCGAGCACCACCCGGCGCACCCGCCTTCCGCCGGCGTGCCCGGCCACCATGGCGACGATCTCCCGGGTGAGGCCGAGTTCGTGCACCGCGCGCCTCCTCAGCAGATCCGCGGCAGCTGGTCGCCCACCAGCATGTCGACGATCCGCCGGCCGCCGAACCGCGTCCGCATGACGACCCGCCCGGCGGGACGCTCGGTGATCCGGCCGATGATGGCCGCGCCGGCGCCGTGCTCGTGGGCGCGCAGCGCCGCCAGCGCCACCTCGGCGTCCTCCTCGGGCACGACGCAGGCGATACGGCCCTCGTTGGCCAGGTAGAGTGGATCGAACCCCAGGATATCGCAGAAGCCGTTGACCTCCTCGCGGATCGGCGTCGCCGCCTCGTCGATCTCGATGCCGACGGCCGACGCCTCGGCCGCCTCGTTGAGCACGGTGGCGAGGCCGCCCCGCGTCAGGTCGCGCATGAAGCGCACGGTGGGCACGGCGGCGAGCAGGCCGGCGATCAGACCGTGCAGCGGCGCGCAGTCGCTCTCGATGGGCGAGGACAGCGCCATGTCGCCCCGCGCGTTGAGAATGGCGGCACCGTGGTCGCCCAGCACGCCGTTGACCAGCACCCGGTCGCCGGGGCGGGCGGCGTCCACGCCGAGCGAAATCCCTGTCCGCAGCACGCCGACCCCGGCGGTGTTGAGGTAGAGCTTGTCGCAGGCGCCGCGGGGCACGACCTTGGTGTCGCCGGTGACGATGCGCACGCCGCACAGGGTCGCCGCCTCGGCCATGGAGCGGGCCACCCGGCGCAACGTGTCGACGGCGAGCCCCTCCTCGATGATGGCGCTGCAGGTGAGGTAGAGCGGCGTCGCGCCGCCCACCGCCAGGTCGTTGACCGTGCCGTAGACCGCCAACCTGCCGATGTCGCCGCCGGGGAAGAACAGCGGGTCGACCACATAGGAGTCGGTGGTCAGCGCCAGCCGCTCGCCGGGCGCCAGCCCGCCCTCCAGGCTCAGCCGCGCCTGGTCCTCCAGCGGCGCCAGGCCATGCTCGTCGAAGGCGCCGAGGAAGACGTCGTCGATCAGGTCGCGCATGGCCTTACCGCCGCCGCCATGGGCGAGCGTCACGGTGGGCACGTTGACCCGGGCACGGCGCCGGGCGGGCCGGCCGGCTTCTGGGCGGCCTGCTTCAGGCGGGCCTGCTTCGGGAACTCGCGCGGCGACGTTCATGCGGGGGCTCCTTCGGCCGGGATGCGGTCCAGGTCGCCATAGCGGTAGTAGGCGGCGCAGGCGCCCTCCGAGGAGACCATCAGCGCCCCCAGCGGCGTCTCCGGCGTGCAGGCGGTGCCGAACACCTTGCAGTGGCGGGGCTTGATGGCGCCCCTCAGCACCTCTCCGCACTGGCACGCCTCCGGGTCGGCGATGCGCAGGGACGGCACGGCGAACCTGCGCTCGGCGTCGTAGCGGGCGTAGGCGGACCGGACGCGGACGCCCGAGCGGTCGATGGAGCCGAGGCCGCGCCATTCGAACTGCTCCCGCAGCTCGAACACGCGCTCGACCGCCTCCAGCGCCGCCCGGTTGCCGTCGTCCGGGACGATGCGGCCGTACTGGTTCTCGATCTCGCAGCGCCCCTGCTCGATCTGCTTCAGCACCATCCAGACCGACTGGAGCACGTCGAGCGGCTCGAAGCCGGCGATCACCAGCGGCCGCCGGTAGCGCTCGGCGATGAAGCGGTAGGGCCGCGCGCCGATCACCATGCTGACGTGCCCGGGGCCGATGAATCCGTCGAGCTCGACGTCCGGGCTGTCCAGAATCGCCTTGATGGTCGGGATGATGGTGATGTGGTTGCAGTAGAGGGAGAAGTTGCCGATCCCTTCCCGCTCGGCCTGCAGCACGGTGAGCGCGGTGGAGGGCATGGTGGTCTCGAAGCCCAGGCCGAAAAACACCACCTCCCTGTCGGGGTTGTCGCGTGCCAGGCGCAGGGCGTCCAGCGGCGAGTAGACCATGCGCACGTCGGCGCCGTCGGCCCGCGCCTGCATCAGCGACTTCTTCGAACCCGGGACGCGCATGGCGTCGCCGAAGGTGGCGAGGATCACGCCCGGGGTCTCGGCCAGGGCGACGCAGTCGTCGACCCGTCCGATGGGCAGCACGCAGACCGGGCAGCCGGGGCCATGCACCAGCTCGATGGCGTCGGGCAGCATGGTCTCGATGCCGAATTTGAAGATGGTGTGGGTGTGCCCGCCGCAGACCTCCATCAGCGCCAGCGGCCTGTGGCGGCAGGTGTCGATGCGCGCCACCGACTTCTCGATCTCCCGCAGCAGGGCGCGCGCCTTGTCCGGATCGCGGAACTCGTCGACGTACTTCATGGCCCGCTTCCTGCCGCGCCCGCGGCGGACGGCGGCGCCGAACCGGCCTCGGTCGACCCGGTCTCGATCTCACCCAGTTCCGCCAGCAGCCGCAGGGTCGCGGCGGCCTCCGCCTCGTCCAGCCGGCTCATGGCGAAACCCACATGCACCAGCACCCACTCGCCGATGCAGTCGTCCGCGCTCCGGCCGTCGCCGATCACGCAGATCAGGTTGACCTCGCGCCGCACGCCGGCAATCTCGACGACGCCGAGGGCGTTCTCGCGGTCGCTGATCGCAACGATCCTGCCCGGCACGCCTAGACACATGAGCTCGCTCCTTCTCTGCCGGCCTCCCGGCCCTGCAGTATCCGCGCCGCCGCCACGGCGGCCTGCCCCAGCGACAGCCCGCCGTCGTTGGCCGGCACCTGCCGGTGGCTCAGGACCGCGAAGCCGCGCGCCTCGAGCGCCCGCTCTAGGCCCTCGAACAGCAGACGGTTCTGGAACACGCCGCCCGACAACGCGACCGTCCGGTCGAGCCCGTCGCCGCAGCGTTCGAACAGACGGTCCGCCATCTCCACGATGGCCGAAACCAATCCCGCATGGAAGCGCGCCGCCACCACGGCAACGGGCACATCGGCCTCCAGGTCGTCGAGGATCGCGGCCCACAGCGGCGCCAGGTCGAAGCGGAGCGGCGCCTCGTCCGCGCGCAGGCCGATGGGGTACGGCCGCACCGCCGCCGGTTCGGCGCCGGCAGCCAGCGCCTCCAGCTCGATCGCCGCCTGTCCCTCGTAGGCCATTTCGGCCCGGCAGATGCCGACCGTCGCGGCGACGGCGTCGAAAAGGCGTCCGCACGAGCTGGAGTACGGCGTGTTGAGGCCCTTGCGCTGCATGGCGCGCAGCGTGTCCAGCGGCCGCCCGCAGAGGTGCCGCACGATGCCGCGCGCGCCGTAGCGGCCCGCGCAGCGCTCCCAGCCCAGCGCCGCGTCGAGATGGGCCCAGGCGCTGCGCCAGGGCTGGCGGATGGCCTGGATCCCGCCGGGCATGGGAACCGCCGGAAAGGCGCCCAGCCGCTCAAAGCCCGCATAGGTCGTGCGCAGGAACTCGCCGCCCCACAGGGTGCCGTCGGCGCCGAAACCCAGGCCGTCCAAGGCGATGCCGAGCAGCGGCGGCGCGTCGAGGGGCACGCCGTTCTCGGCCAAGCACGCGGCGATGTGGGCGTGGTGGTGCTGCACCGCCTCGAGCCGCAGCCCGCGCTCCTCGGCCCATGCCCTGCCCAGCCGGGCCGACAGGTAGCCCGGATGCATGTCGACGACGAGCGTTTCGGGCACATGGTCGAACAGGCCGGCGAACAGGTCGAACGCGCGCTGAAAGTCCTCGAAGGTGGCGGCATCCCCCAGATCGCCGAGATGCTGGGACAGAATGGCGCGTCCGTCGGCAGCAAGGCAGAACGTACTCTTCAGCTCGCCGCCCAGGGCGGTGAGCGGCCCGGCCCGCTCGAAGCCGGCCGGCAGCATGACCGGCGCCGGCGCCAGGCCGCGCGCCCGGCGCAGCGGTCGCGCCGCGCCCGCCATGACGCGGACCACCGAATCGTCCAGCCGGTTGACGATCTCCCGGTCGTGGAACAGGCCATAGTCGGCGATGCCGCCGAGCCGGTCGCGCGCCTCTCCGTTGCCGGTGCACTGCGGCTCTTCCGAGAAATTCCCGCTGGTCATCACCACCGGCCCGTCGATCTCGTGCAGCAGCAGGTGGTGCAGCGGCGTGTAGGGCAGCATGAAGCCCAGGGTCGACTGGCCGGGTGCGACCGACGGCGCCACCGGCGCGTCGCACCGGGCGTCGAGGATGACGATGGGCGCTGCCGGCGACCGCAGCTGCGCCGCTTCCCGGTCGTCGACGGTCGCGTAACGTCGGACCACTTCAAGATCCCGCGCCATCAGGGCGAACGGCTTGGCCTGGCGGCGCTTGCGCCCCCGCAGCCGGGCCACCGCCTGCTCGTTGCGCGCGTCGCAGGCGAGGTGAAATCCGCCGAGCCCCTTGACCGCGACGATCGCGCCGCCGCGCAGCGCCGCCGCCGCTACGGCAACCGCGTCGCCCTCGGGAAGCCCCGCCCCGCCGGCGTCCCCAAACCGCTCCAGCCATGCGCGGGGTCCGCATGCCGGACACGCGGTTGGCTGAGCGTGGAAGCGGCGGTCCGCCGGATCCTCGTATTCGGCGCGGCAGTCCGGGCACAGGGCGAAGGCCGCCATGCTGGTGTTCGCCCGGTCGTAGGGCACGGCGCGGACGATGGACAGGCGCGGCCCGCAATGGGTGCAGTTGGTAAAGGGAAAGCCGTGGCGCCGGTCGCCGGCGTCGAGCACCTCAGCCAGGCATGCCGGGCAGGTCGCCGCGTCCGGCGCCACGCCGGTGTGCACGGTCCCGGCCCGGCTGGGCGCTATGGAGAATCCCTTGTTGGCCTGCCGGCATGCAAGCGGGTGCCACTCCACCCCGTCGATGCGGGCGAGAACGGGCGACTCCGAGACCAGCCGGGCGAGGAAGTCGTCCAGCGCGGCGCCGTCACCCCACGCGGCCACCATCACCCCGCCGGCATCGTTCCACACCTCGCCGTCAAGGCCCAAGTCGCGCGCCAGCCGCCAGACCGTCGGCCGGAAGCCGACGCCCTGTACGAGGCCGCGGACGCGGATCGCCCGGCCTTCCCGCATCAGCTCTGTCGCACCTTCCGCCATCGCCGTCACACGGAGACATTCCAAGCTCGGCGGCCCGTGGGCCTCGGTCGCCGGCCATTCCCTGCCGGCGCGGTATCTGCGACCGTCGAGCAACGCCTGCCATGGTACCGCGACCGCGCGGTGCCGTCGACACGGGTAGGCTGTGCGCTAGAGGCGCCAGAAACGGGGCGTCAGCAGCACCAGGACGGTGAAGAGCTCCAGCCGGCCGAGCAGCATGCCGAGGCTCATCAGCACCTTGGCGACGGCAGGGAAGCTCGAATAGTTGCCGACCGGGCCGGCGATGTCGCCCAGCGCCGGCCCCACATTGGCCACCGCCGTGGCGGCCGACGAAATCGATGTCACGAAGTCGAGCCCGGTCATGGTGATGCCCAGGCCGATCACGAAGATAGTCGCGGCGTAGAGGAACATGAACGCCATCACCGACGCGAGCGTCTCCTCGCTCACCGGCGTCTGGTCAAGCTTCAGGCTCATCACGCCGTGCGGATTGACCATGCGGAACAGGATCCGGCGGATGGCCTGGAACAGCACCTGGTGCCGAAACACCTTGACCGAGCCCGCCGTCGAGCCGGTGCAGCCGCCGGTGAAGTAGAGCGCGAAGAACATCATGGCCGCCGCGACGCCCCATTGCATGTAGTCGGTCGAGACGAAGCCCGTGGTGGTGATGACGGAAACCACGTTGAAGGTGGCGAGGCGGAGCGCCTGGAACGGTCCCACGTCGGTGGTGACCGCGACCCAGACCGCCATGATGACCGAGGCGAAGGCACAGAAAACCAGGAACCAGCGAATCTGCTCGTCGAACAGGCCCGGCAGGGTGCGGGCCGACAGCTTCCGGCTGGTCAGCGCCACGTAGACGGTGAACGGCAGAGCGCCGGCCAGCATGAACACGATGGCCACGCAGTCCAGGTAGAGGCTATGGAAATGGGCGAACGACGCGTCGTAATTGGAGAAGCCGCCGGTCGAAACCGTCGAGAGGGCGTGGCAGACCGCGTCCAACAGCGACATGCCGCCCATCAGGTAGAGCAGCGCGCACAGCGATGTCAGCACCAGGTAGACCTTGGTGATGGCGAGGGCCAGCGCGCCGGTGCTGGGCAGCAGCTTCTCCGACTTGTCGGAGGATTCCGTGCGGAACAGCTGCATGCCGCCGACCCCAGCACCGGCAGCAGCGCCAGCGCCATGACGATGATCCCCACGCCGCCCATGCCGTGCAGCAGCGCCCGCCACAGCAGCAGGCCCGGCGGCATGGAATCGAGACCGACGATCACCGTGGAGCCGGTAGTGGTCAGCCCCGACATGGTCTCGAAGAAGGCGTCCACGTAGCTGAGCCGCGACCGCCCGAACATCAGCGGCAGCGAGGCGAACGCGGAGACCGCCGCCCAGGTCAAGGCGGTCAGCAGGAAGGCCTGGCGCAGCCCCAGTTCGGCGCGGTGGTGGCCGCGGTTGCTGACCCACAGCAGCATGCCGGCAAAGCCGGTAATCGCCGCTGCTCCGAGGAAGCCAGCGCTTTCCATTTCCGCATAGGCGATGTCGACGAAGGCGGGAACCAGCATGGTCAGCGCCAGGATACTGAGCAGCATGCCGACGACCTGGAGGATGGGGCGGAGATCGATCACCAGTTTTCCCTACGCGCCGTCCAGCCGGGCATCAGGCCGATCGACCGCAGCCGGGTTGGCCGAACCCGCGGAAACCGCGGCATGCCGGCCATTCCGTTACAAAACTTAACGTGTCCCATTCCCACTCCCCTCCTAAGATCACCAATCATTATTACTCTTGTTCAATGCGACGTTGCGAGGCCGTTTGGGGGCGGCGCGCTCGTCGTTAACAAGGTGAAAGACGATGGCCCAACACATCATCGACAAGATTCTGGACGAACAGGATCGCGACTTCATCCGCGTTCTGGAAGACCTGATCGAGGTTCTCGTGGATCAGGGAGTCATCACCCTCGAGATGCTGCCTAGCGAGGCGGCCCGCAAGTTCGCGCGACGGCGGCTGATGCGGGACACGCCCGAACTCTAATCGCGACTCCCGGCCGATCCGCTGCCCGCGCCGGTTGCCCGCGCGCGGCTGCGAGCCGTGGAACACTGCCTCCCGACCCGTCAAACTCATGTTAAATACTTCGATTGTTCCTTTAAACCGTGCCGATGGACCAGAAACGGTGAAACGAAATTAAGTCATAATCGAAATTAAGATTTTGTCACAGTCGTATAATCCCGTTGACGCACGACAAATACTGAGTCAGTTGATGTTGATGTCTCCTCGGCGGGCGGCGGTTCCCGGCACAGGGCAGCGATATGGATCGACATCTCCACTCTTTCGGCGTGGCGCCGGCGCTCCGTCCGACCCTCGGGCCCGGCCCGGACAGGCCCCTGGGCGAAAACCGTTCGCCGGGGCCGCGGAGCGGGGACGGCCCCCTCAAGGACGCCGAGACCCGCCGGCCGGAGCTGAACGATCGCTGGCTGCAGACTCTCTCCCTGCTCGACTATGCCTTTCAGCCCATCGTCAACAGCCATTCCGGCGTCTGCTTCGCCTTCGAGGCGCTGCTGCGGGAAACCGAGCGGGCCGGCTTCGCCGATCCGCAGGACCTGCTGGACACCTGCGCCGCCGAGGGCGTGCTGGCGGAGGTCGACGCCCGCCTGCGCGAGATGGCCGTCGCCAAGTTCTCCACCCTGCCCTTCGCCACAAAGGTGAAGCTGTTCGTCAACGTGGACAACCGGGTGATCGACCGTCTGACCGGTCCGGGCGGTTCCCTGGCCGAAACCATGGCGAGCCGGGGACTGCATCCGTCGGGTGTGATCTTCGAGATCTCCGAGCGCCACCCGGTGCGCAACGACCAGACGATGATGCAAACCCTCGAGCGCATCAAGGCGCAAGGACTGAACATCGCAATCGACGACTTCGGTGTCGGTTTCTCGGGTCTTCAGCTGCTCTATCGGGTCGAGCCCAACTACGTCAAGGTCGACCGCTTCTTCATCGACGGCATCGACCGGGACACCCGGAAGCGACACCTGCTGTCGCACATCGTCAACATGGCCCGCCTGCTGGGCATTTCGGTGATTGCCGAAGGCGTGCAGTCCGAGCGCGAATTCCTCACCTGCAAGGAGTTGGGGTGCGACCTCATCCAGGGCTATCTCGTGCAGGCGCCCACGGCGGATATCGGCGCGCTGCGGATGCACTACGAGGAGGTCGAGGTCCTGAGCGCCCGGGAAAGGCGGCGCAAGACCAGCGACTACCAGTTCATCAAGGACAAGGTGCAGCCGCTCGAGCCCTTGCACGTCGAGACGTCCATGCTCGAGGTGCTGCAGATGTTCTCCGACCGTCCGCGGCTGGCCTATTTCCCGGTGGTCGACAGCATGGGGGTGCCGGTGGGCGTGGTGCGCGAGGCGGACGTCAAATACTACGTCTACTCGCGCTTCGGCCGCGACCTGCTGTCGAATCCCAGTTCCAAGGTCAGCCTCGAGAAGATCGTCTGGCGCTGTCCGGTGGTGGACGTCAACAGCCGCGCGGAACACATTCTCGAGGTGTTCTCCATCGATAATCCGGCCCAGTGCGCCATCGTCACCGAGAACCGGCACTATGTCGGCACCCTGGACGCGCAGTCCCTGCTCGGCATCCTCACGGAAAAGAGCCTCACCATCGCCCGCGACCAGAATCCACTCACCCGGATGCCAGGCAACACGCTGATCGAGGAATTCGTCTCACAGTCCCTGATGAACACGACCGAGGACTATCTTTTCGTCTATTTCGACTTCGATCACTTCAAGCCGTTCAACGATCGCTACGGCTTCCGCGTCGGCGACCGGGCCATCCTGATGTTCTCGGAGATCATGCGCCGCATCTTGCGCGCCGCCAGCTTCACCGGCCACATCGGGGGCGATGACTTCTTCGCCGGGTTCCAGGGCGCCGGCCTGGCGGAGGCCATGCCTGAGATCGGCAGGCTGCAGAACCAGTTCACCCACGAGGTGCGCAGCCTTTACGGCGTCGAGGCCAGGACCAGGGGCTTCATCCTGGGCGAGGACCGCGACGGCCGCGAACGCGCCTTCCCGCTGCTATCGGTCAGCGCCGCCGTGCTGCGTGTTCCGGCAGGGCGGGACATCCTCACCACCGAGGAGGTTGTCCAGCTCATGAGCGCGCTCAAGAAGGAAGCGAAGCAGTCGCCCGATCGGCTGGCATCCGCCACGATCGGCGGTTGAACGGCCGCCACGACCCGTTGCGCGGGCGGTGCCCCGCGGCTACGCGTCACCCGCCGGCTTGCGTGACTGCGCGGCCCGTTCGAGCACCTGCCGCGCCATCGCCTTAACCCGTCCCCTGTCGACCTTGCCGGCCGGCGTAAGGGGCAGGTCGTCGGTGTAGGCGATGGCGCCGGGACGCTTTTCCACCGGCAACTTCGCCTTGCAATGGGCGACGAGATCCTCGTGGCTGGCGCCTTCCTTGGCGACCACGATCGCGACCACCTCCTGGCCTCCCCGGACGTTGATTCCGGTCACCGCCACGTCGCGGACGCCGTCATGCGTCGCCATCGCTGCCTCCACCTCGGCCGGAAAGATCTCGACGCCGTTGCGCCGGATGACGTCGTTGAGGCGACCTTTCAGATAGAGGTAGCCGCTGCCGTCGCGCTGGGCCAGGTCGCCGGGGTAATACCAGCCGTCGCGAAACCCCTCGCCGCCTTCAGCGCTGTCCTCCGCCAGCAGATAATTGGCGGAATTCGTCGCGGAGCGGCAGCGCAGATAGCCGACACGGTTCTTGCCGACGTCCTTGCCACCGTTGTCAACGATCTCCACCTCCCATCCCTCCGTGGGCTTGCCCACGCTTTCGGCGCGGCGGGCCATGTCCGACGGCCGGAGCACGGACATCCAGCCGCTGCCGGAGGCTCCGTAGATCTCGTAGAAGTGCGGCGTCACCCGTGACAGCATGTTCTTCTTCAATTCGCCGCGCAGGAAGCCGCCGCCGGAAACGAGGGCGCGGACCCGCGGGAACAGCATGACCTGTTTCTGGGCGCAGGAGACGAAAACCTCGCACATGCCCGGCATCACCATGGCGACCACGTCGTCGAAGTAGTTCACGTGCCGCACGATGTCGTAGAACGTGGCGAAGTCGGGCACCGGAACGGCCGTGGCGCCGGCCATCACCTGGTAGAGCATGAAGGCGTGGAAGCCGGCGAAGCCCAGGCTGCCGAACTGGAGATAGGTGGCCGGCGTCTCCCCCGAGAAGATGCCGGTATCAGCATAGCTTTCGCCGAGACTCCGGAAGCGCTCGACGACCTGCTGGTGGGTGACCGGCACCGCGCGCGGCGTGCCCGTGCTCCCGGACGTCAAGTTGCAGAACCACGGCTCGCCGGTGCCGTCGTCGTGCCGCTGGTCTCCCTCGCACGCATCCACGGCCTCGCGCCAGCTGAGGTCGACGGGCACGCAGCGGGCGCCGCGATAGAGCTTCATCGGCGGCTCGAGGAACAGGGTGCCGAGGGAGAACTTGCGCGTCACCGCCTCGAGGTCGGCCTGCGACGTGTGGGCGCCCAGCTCGAACTTCACCGCCCCCAGCCGCAACAGGGCCAGCGACAGGATCAGGTGGTCGGCGCTGTTGGTCATACGCACGCCGACCCGGTCGCCGGACTTCACCCCGAGCTGCGAAAGATGCACCGCGCACTTGCCGATCAGTTCGGCAAACCGGCGAAAGGTGATGGTGTGCGGCCCCTCGATCACGGCAGCGGCATCGGGCCGGGCGGCGGCGTGCTCGAAAATGGCGTCTGTAATGTTGGACCAGGCGGCGGTCATGGCGAAATCTTTCCTGCTGAGGCGGACCCGGATACCGAGGCGCACCCTCCACGTCCATTGATATTTCATGGAGGATGACGCACGCAATGGCGGCATCTTCCCGCCCCGCCTAACCACGCGGTAACCAGTTCGTGACCTTAGGCCAAGGGCGCCGCAGTTGATCGGGCACAAACGCGACCGTACTCTTCCGCCGGACGAGGCCTGCGGCTTTCCGCCATGACGACGGATGGCCAGTGTCATCTGGCATGTTCCCCGGCAGGATTTTATGGCCGGGGAAGGGAGAACAGCCATGAACCGCGCAGCCCTTGCCTTGCTTGCCCCTATTCTTGCCTTTCCGGCCATCACCCTCGCCCAGGACGACGGCGGCGAACCGCGCCGGACGATCCTGCAGCGGGTTTCCCCGGCGTCCAGCGGCGCCGAGCAGAGCCAGCCCGAACGCGCGTCGCAGCCGCTGCAGACGGCCCCGCCCCAACGGACGCCCGCGCCCGGCACGACGGTGCCCGTCGCCGGCGCCGCGGGCCTGGCACTCCGGGACGCGACCGACGCGCCCTACCAACTGGCCCCGGGCGCGATCGCCCACCTCAAGGGCGCCGCGCCAGCCCAGAGGAAGCTGACCAAGGCGATGTTCGACCTGCCCTTCTTCGGCAACGAACTGGTGCCGGGCGAGCGCTTCTACGTCGGCAAGAAGATCCACTCGCCATCGGGTTCCCAGATGTGGGGCTACGACATCGGCGCCATGCGCAAGAAGCCCGGCACCGACCAATGGTCCGAGGTGCGCGACGGCACCGACTGGAAGAACCCCAAGAACAGCGACTACTTCGTCTACGGCAAGCCGGTCTACGCCATGGCCGACGGCACCGTCATCCGCTGCTGGCGCAACGCGCCGCAGAACCCGCGCCCCTTCAGCTCGGCGCTGGGCGACAGCTTCGACGAACCGTTCGAGCAGCGCGACTGGCTGCACCAGAAATGGCGCGACGGCATGATGTCGGGCGCCGGCAACCATCTGCTGGTGCTGCAGGACGACGGCAACCTGGTGCTCTACGCCCACGCCCAGACCGGCAGCATCCCCAGCAGCCTGTGCCCGCACGACCAGCAACTCTACTCCAAGGCGGGCGCTGACTCCGAGGCGGACGTGCCGGCCGCGCAGCAGGTGCGCATCCACGCCGGCCAGCAGCTCTACCTGGCCGGCAACAGCGGCAACTCCAGCGCCCCTCACCTGCACGTCCACCAGCAGGACGAGGACGGCAATCCCATCCAGTTCGCCTTCCGGCGCGGCCTGTCCACGCCTGTCGTCTCCGGCAACCATGCCGACATCGACAAGTGGACCCGCTTCGCCGGCAGCCGCATTCCCGACGGACCGGTGCTGTTCTGGCCGCCGGAGCCGCTGGGCGGCGAATACTCCCGGCACGGCTACGCCGCCGCCGACTTCCAGCGGATGTTCGACCACTTGGCGGATTCGGGCTTCTGGCCCGAATGGCTGGACGGCTACAGCGTCGGCGGCAAAGCCTACCTGAACTTCACCTGGCGGCCGGCCAAGGGCGCGTGGCGCGCCTTCTTCCTGCTGACGCCCCAGCAGTACCAGAGCAACTTCGACACCGCGAAGGGCGACGGCTACGCCCCGGTCATGGTCGACAGCTCGCTGGTGGGCGGCCAGCCCCGCTACTCGGTCATCTTCGTCAAGGACAAGCCCGGCGGCTACATCGCCCGGCACGGCCTGACCTACGACCAGCACATGGCGGTGATGGCCGAGGCCAAGGGCAAGCACCTCTATCCGGTCGACATCTCGGTCGTCTCCGTCGGCGGCGAGCAGCGCTACACGGTGCTGTGGCGGTCAGAGAACATCGGCGGCTGGGTGGTGAAGTCCCAGGTGCCCGAGGCCCAGTACCAGGGACTCTACGACGAGCAGGCCCAGTCCGGCCGGCGGCCGTCCTACGTCAACGCCTACATGCACCAGGGCAAGGCGTACTACAGCGTGGTGTTCGCCCAGGTGCCCGGCGCCCGCAAGGACCGCCACGCGATGACCGCCGGCCAGTACCAGGCCGAATTCGACGGGGCCATGAACCAGGGACTGCCGACCCGGGCCACCTCGGGCTACGACGGAGCGCAGCAGAACCACCGGTTCATCGCCTTCTGGCGGCAATAGAGCGACCGAAGGCGGCGCTCGGCGCCGGCCCGGCCTACAGCGGCGGGATGTCGCCCTCGGCCTGGCCGGCGTGGAAGCCGGCGGCAAACGCCTCGAGCGCGCCGCGGCCGATTGCGTCGCGCATGCCGGCCATCAGGTCCTGGTAGTACTGGAGGTTGTGCCAGGTCAGCAGCATGGCGCCGAGGATCTCGCCGGCCCGCGTCAGGTGCGCCAGGTAGGCGCGGCTGAACCGGCTGCAGGCCGGACAGGCACAGCCTTCGTCCAGCGGGCGCGAATCGTCGACGTGACGGGCGTTGTTGAGGTTGACCGTGCCGCGGCGGGTGAACGCCTGGCCGGTGCGCCCCGAGCGCGTCGGCAGCACGCAGTCGAACATGTCGATGCCGCGCATCACCGCGCCCACCAGATCCGACGGCTTGCCCACGCCCATCAGGTAGCGCGGCCGGTCGGCAGGCAGCAGCGGGGTCGTGAAATCCAGCACCTCGAACATGGTCTCCCGTCCCTCGCCCACGGCAAGGCCGCCCACCGCATAGCCCTCGAAGCCGATGTCGGCGAGCGCCGCCGCCGATTCCCGGCGCAGGTCCTCGAACACGCTGCCCTGCACGATACCGAACAGGGCGTTGCGCGACGCGTGCTCGGCGCCGGCGTCGAAGCCGTCCCGCGAGCGCCGCGCCCAGCGCATGGAGAGCCGCATGGATTCCGCCGCCTCCCGCTTCTCCACGGGGAACCGGGTGCACTCGTCGAAGGCCATGACGATGTTGGCGCCGAGCAGCCGCTGGATCTCCATGCTGCGCTCGGGCGTGAGGCTGTGGCTGCTGCCGTCCAGGTGGGACTGGAAGGTGACGCCGCGTTCGTCCAGCTTGCGCAGCTTGGCCAGCGACATCACCTGGAAGCCGCCGGAATCCGTCAGGATCGGCCCATGCCAGTCCATGAACCTGTGCAGGCCGCCCAGCGCCGCCACCCGCTCGGCGCCGGGCCGCAGCATCAGGTGGTAGGTGTTGCCCAGGATGATCTGCGCGCCCGTCGCCGCCACGCTCTCGGGCAGCATGGCCTTGACCGTGGCGGCAGTGCCCACCGGCATGAAGGCGGGCGTCTCGACGTCGCCGCGCACCGTATGCAGCGCGCCGCGCCGCGCCGCGCCGTCGGTGCCGTGGAGGGTGAAGGAGAATCTTTCGGTCATGCGCCCGTCTGGTGTCGTCTCATCGGGCGCACGGCCTATCAGACATTGGCGCCGCCGTCGACGACGATCCCCTCGCCGGTGACGAAGGCCGCCAGCGGGCTGGCCAGGAACAGGGCGACGCCGCCCATCTCATCCGGCGTGCCCCAGCGGCGCAGCGGCGTGCGCTTGATGGAGGCGGCGTAGAGGTCCGGATTGTCGCGGGTGACCTTGGTGAGCTTGGTGTCGACGAGGCCGGGCAAGATGGCGTTGACCCGCACGCCGGCTCGGCCCCAGGCGTTGGCCAGGGTGCGCGTCAGGGTCAGGCCGCCACCCTTCGAGGCGCTGTAAGCCGGGTTGCCCGGCGTCGACCGGAAGCTCGCCACCGAGGTGACGTTGACGATGCTGCCCTTGGTCTCCACCAGCATGGGATGGAAGCGGGTGCACATGTGCATCATCCCCATGATGTTGACGTCCATCACCTTGCGGAACGTCTCCATCTCGTATTCCTGGCGCTTGTAGGCGACGGTGCCGGCCGAGTTGACCAGAACGTCGAGCCGGTCGATACCCGGGTCGAAGGCATCGACCGCCTTGTCGTCGCCCACGTCGAGCTGGAAGAAGCGCATGTTCTCGCAATCGGTGTCGTCGTAGTCCGCCGCCGACCGGCGCGTGCCGGTGATCACCACCGTCGCGCCGCAGTCCCGGAAGCTGCGCGCGATCCCGTTGCCGATGCCGCTCGACCCGCCGGTCACCAGCACCGTCTTCCCCGTAAAATTCAAGGCATCCCTGAACATCGCGTCATCCCCGTTTTCGTTTCCCGCGTTGCCGCGACACTGTAGCCGACGCCACCTGCCGAACAATCGGAAAAGCCTGTCGCCTCGAACGCCAGGAGTGCAGCAGCGTCCGTAACATCCACTGCCTCTTATTTTCATTGTGAGGTCGAAGTGGCTGATGTAGCGTTCGTTTCGGCGACGGACGCGAGGGGTGGTCCGTCGCCTCCCTCCACGAGCAGACGCGGAGGGACGCGGCCAACAGACTTTTTTCGAGGGGGCATTTCTTGCACAAGGCAAACGTGCTGGCAGGCGCCAGCATCATCGCGCTCGCCGTGGCGGGGGCGAGCGGGACCGCTCTGGCATCCGACCAGTACAACGCCCTGGTCAACTGGAGCACGGAAGTCTCCACGGTTGCCGCCGGATCGAGTTCGGTTTCGATCAACAACAACCAGAACAACGACAACCTGGACGTCTCGGCGCCGGTCACCACCATCCTGATGGGCGCGCCGACCTCCGGCACCCATGATTTCAACGGCCTCGACAGCGTCACCGTCGACACCCTGAAGGTGTTTTCGGCGGGCACCCTTTCGACGCTTGCCTCTCCCAACAGCATCTCGTTCTGGGCCGCGACCGGCTCCGGCGCCTCCTCGGCAGCCACCATCGCCACGATCCAGAGCAGCGAGAACGGCTCGTCCGTCATCACGTCGGTGAGCGATTCGGATATCCGCGCGTCCTCTTCCGACCTGTTCGCCGGCAGCGCGCAGCACGTCACCAACAACCTGATCACGGCCGACGCCACCGGCCATGACGCCGCTAACGTGATATCCGGCGACATCAACCCGGCGCTCAGCAGCACCGAGGGCGGCTTCACCGGCATCTCCGGCGGACCCACCCTGGGCAACCCGTCGACCGGCAGCATGGTCGGCGCCAGCGCCACGGCGCTGATCGCCTCGGTCCAGGAACTCAGCATCGCGACGTCGCCGTCGACCAGCACCGTCGACAACAGCCGGATCGGCTCGCTGGTGCTGGCCATCGACACCACGACGACGGTCGAGGACACCGCCATCGACGTGACCGGCAACGCCATCAACGCCTCCATCACCGGCAACATCACCGACAACACGGTGAACCTGGACGACGCGCTGGACCCGGCCCACACCAGCGCGACGACGCTGAACGGCTCAGCCGGCATCGCCAGCGAACAGCGCATCGTCAACACAGGACGGACCATGGAGGCCCGGGTCACCGCCTCCGAAATCGAGGCCGGCCTCGCCGCCGCCACGCCCATCAGCAACCTGACCGGCAGCGCGATCGACTTCTCCGGCAATGACATCACCGCCTCCGGCACCGGCAACGCAGCCAGCAGCCTGGTGCGGCTCGGCGACGGCATCAGCCAGGACGGCACTTTCCCCTTCGGTGCCATCAGCGTGACGCGCTCCTCGACCGTGCTGGTCAACGGGTCGGGCAGCGACGGCAACGTCAACGTGATCGGCGACCTCTACGTCGCCAGCCACCAGTACAACCAGCTCTCCGTGGTGGCGGGCGTGGGAGACACGGCCGGCGACACCGACGACGGCGACCTCAATGTGCTCGTCGAGTCGGCAGCTGGCTCGACGGTCGACGCCTCCGGCAACGGCATTTCCGCCCTCGCCCTCGACAACAGCGCGGCCAACGCCATCGTCGTCGCCGGCGCGGCGACGCTCGACGGCCTGGTCTCGCTCGGCAACGGCCAGGTCCTCAGCGGCGGCAACGCCAGCGCCTCGACCAACGGCGACCTGGCGGTCAGCGTTGCGACCCTCGGTTCGGTGACCGGCGACATCGCCGGCAGCACCGTGACGGTCCGCGGCAACAGCCTGTCCAGCGAGGCCGACGGCAACGTCGCCGCCAACAGCATCGCGCTCGACGGCACCGACGTGCAGAGCGCCGACGTCAATCCCCAGTTCAACTTCGTCCAGAGCACCCATACGCTCCCGGAATCGCGCGTCGCCTCCGACTTCGGCCTGGTCAGCGGCCAGTACGCCCGCGAGGCGGACATCACCGCCTCCAGTACCGGCAGCATCCTGGTGGACGCCGCCGCGGTCTCCGGAGCCGCCGGCTCGTCGCTGTCCGACGCCGGGGTGGATGTGTCGGGCAACGGCATCGGCGCGCTTTCGGTCGCCAACCACGTCACCGACAACAGCTTCACCGCCGGCGGCGACGGATCGCTGGCGAGCTTCGACGGGACGGTCGGCGTAATCAGCTTCCAGGTCGCCGAAGGCTCCGACGCGACCAACACCGATCATTTGAGCATGGCCGCGACGGTGAAGGGCACGGACGACGCCGGCGGCGGCGCCCTCGTCCAGATCGCGTCCTCGGCCCTCGCCACCAGCGGATCGCAGATCCACGCAGACGGCAACAAGATCAGCGCGCGGGTCTTCGGCAACGTGGTGGATACCGGCGCCAACGCCATCCACATCGATGCCGTCGCGGTCAGCGACGGCGTGCCGTCGCCCACCGACGAGCTCAGCACGCCGGTCGCCACGGTCTACCGCTCCCTGACCGACGCCGTCATTCCCAACGCCGCGCCGGACGGACTGCCCGACACGGTGGTGCAGGGCGGCTTCGCCCTGGTGAACGACCAGAGCGTCGAGGACATCAACGCCGACGCGCTCGCCAGCAATCCGTGGAGGGCCGCCGTCACCGGCGACTTCGTCTCCGTCACGGCGGGCAGCAGCGCCGCCGGCGCGACGGTCACCGGCACCGAAGTCGGCATCGACGACAACGTGGTCACCGGCGCGATCACCGGCAACCAGGCCGGCAGCGCGCTGTCGGTGACGGCCGAGAGCCTCAACGCCACCTCGACCCTGGTCAACACCCAGACCTTCTGGAACGAAGCCGGCGGCACCAGCAGCGCCTCGGGCGGCATGGACGTTGCCGTTTCGGGCCGGTTCCTGGGCGCCGTGTCCGCCGGCGGGACGACCATCGCCG
Organism: Alphaproteobacteria bacterium; assembly: GCA_016124315.1. Taxonomy (GTDB): domain Bacteria; phylum Pseudomonadota; class Alphaproteobacteria; order SMXS01; family SMXS01; genus RI-34. The sequence goes on along the minus strand of WGNW01000045.1, from coordinate 13,559 downwards.
ACCTCGACGCCCACATCGACGGCAACAGCGTCCTCGGCTCGGCTCTCGTCAACGGCGCGACCAACACGGTCACGGTGGATGCGCAGCAACAGATCGTGCTCGACGTCGTCACCGGCAATGACGTGAATTCGATCGAGATGGGCTACGCGACCGTCGGCGGCTTCACCGCGGGCAATACCCTGCTCCGGGCCGAGACCGGCCTGCTCAACAGCCAGGAATTCGGCGACCTGACCGAGATGACCGTCAGCGTCAGCAATGTGGGGGTCGCGCTGTCCGTCGACGACGCCGGCGGCTCGCTGACCGGCAGCGTGGTGACGGCGAACGGCAACAGCGTCACGGCCCAGGCGCTCGGCAACGACGCATCCAGCGGCCTGTCGCTGAACGTCGGCAGCTTCGACCTGACGGACGCGGGATCGGCGACCGCCACCAACGGCCCGCTCGGCATCGTCGCCAACCATCAGCGCGCCGACGCGGGCGACGCAACCATTTCGGCCGAACTGAACTCGGTCGGCGTGACGGTCTCCATCGCGGGCGTCGACAATTCGGCGACCGACACGGTCGTCAGCGCCGACGGCAACAGCCTGCGCGCCCTCGCCCGCGTCAACAACGCCGACAACAGCCTGGCGGTGAGCGGTCAGGTCTACCAGGAGGCGGTCGCGGCGACTCCGTCCGTCCGCGTGCTCGACGTCGCCAGCGGCATCGAGATGACGACCGACGACCTGGCTTTCGGCATCGCCTCCTATCAGCTCAACGCCTCCGACGCCTCGTCGACCAGCAGCGGCGCCTCGGTGACCGTGAACGCCGGCACTGCCCCCGACAGGGTGGCCGTGATCGACGGCTCCGCGCTGTCGGCCAGCGGCAACCTGATGGTAGTGGAGACCCGCTCCAACGACGCGGTCAACACCGCGACGCTGGACTTCGGCACCAACCATGTGTCGGGTTTCGTCGCGAACCTGCAGCAGACCGGCGGCGACGGCATCTCGCTGAGCGCGCAGTCGACCGACGGCGGCATCACCATCCAGGCGGACGACACGCCCCAGGCCCTGACCGACAACAGCTTCGACGTCAGCGGCAACGCCATCGCCGCGATCGTCTCGGCCAATCGCGCCACCAACCAGGCGACGGCCAGCGGCACCAACCTCTATAGCGGCACGGGCCTCACCACGCCGTCGGCGGTGATCGCGCCGGCCGGCGCATCCGACGTCACCGTCGCCGCCGATCTCAGCGTCGTGAACGTGCAAGGCGCCGAATCGACCGCTTCCGCCACCCCGGACGTACTGAGCGCCAAGGTGGACTCGACCAACGTGCTCATCCTGCTCGACGATCTGCGCAGCGGTTCGACCGCCATCGACAACAACCTGCTGCTTGCCCAGGCCACCATTCACGGCGCCCTGAACGAAGCCGTCCTCAACGCATCCGCCGATGTGGGTGCGGCCGGAGAGGCTGCCAGTGCGGCGGTCGTGTCGCGCCAGCTCGTCGCCTCGGGCAGTTCGGCCACGACGACGGTTTCGAACATCCAGATGCAGACCTCCGCACTCGATGTCTCGAACGCCGGGTCCGAATCCAGCGCCATGAACGGCAACGACCTGGTGAGCGCGGCGGCCGGCGGCACGGCCACCAACCGGCTCACCGTCGACGCAGGCGCCGCCGTGACCGGCGGAACGCCGGCGGTGACGCCGGTCTTCGGTACGGCATCCCAGACCCTCAACGCGGACTTCTCCGTCCTCAACGAGCAGGAAGGAGAGACCGACGTCAGCGCGTCCACCTCCATCACATGGCTGATCGCCGCCATCGGATCCGGATCCTCCGCGTTCGGCAACAACGACAGCCTCAGCGTCGACAACAATGCGATCCAGGCCTCGGCGACGGGCTTCAGCGCGACGAACGCCCTGACAGTCGATGCCGGCTCCTCCAGCGACGCCACCGGCCAGGCAGGCAACCGGCAGTCGGTAACCGTCGGCGCCTCCCTCTCCAGCACCGTGACGAGCGCCCGCGTCCAGGCGAGCATGTTCGGCGGCAGCTTGAACAGCGGCATCGAGGACTCCAACAACACGGTCTCGGCCACCACCACGGGCAACACCGCGCTCAACACGATCGAGGCGAGCGCGGGGGCCTCGCTGCAGGAGAGCAGCGGCGCCGGCGGCGGCATCGATCCGACGACGGGCATCACCGTCACCGGCGCGGACTACGCCGTGCTGAACTGGCAGTCGGCCGCGGGCGCCACGCTGTCGTCAACGATGACGAACGGGGCGGTCATGGTCGGCAACCTGGGCCCGCAAGGTGTGAACGACAGCACCGTGAGCGTCGAGGACAACAACGTCGCCGCGACGACCGTCGTGAACAGCGCGGTCAACGGCATCGCCCTGAACAGCGGGACGTTCCAGCATCCCTCCGCTGCGGTGTCGAACCTGCAGACCGCCTCCGGCACGTCGGCGAGCGCGAGTATCACCAACACGTTCGTGGGCATCAACGGCCCCATCAGCAATACGAGCAGCAACAGCTCGTTCACCCTCCGGGGCAATTCGGTGGGCGCGACGACCGTCGGCAACAGCGCGTCCAACGCGCTGTCCGGCGGCAACTGAAGCGGCGGGAGTACCGCTGCGGCAGGGCGATGATCCTTCGCGTTTCCGGCAACGTATGGGTTACTGTCTTCGCACCGTAGCCAAACAAGAAACGGGAACCACCGGAACCACATGCGCCTCGGACTCGCCCTGCCGCAACTCGGCCTCGCCGCCACCCCGAAAGTCATCAGGCGCTTCGCCATGGAAGCCGAAGCCGCCGGCTTCGACAGCCTGTGGGTGCACGAGCGGCTGTTCAACCCGCAGCATCCGCCGCGCTGGGACGAGCCGGGCCGCGACCTGTCGCCGCTGGAGCTGCTGTCCTTCGCCGCGGCGGTGACCGATCGGGTGAGGCTAGGGACCTCGGTCATCACGCTGGGCTATCACCGGCCGATCATGCTGGCGAAGCAGGCGGCCACCCTCGACGTCCTGTCCGAGGGCCGGGCGGTGCTCGGCATCGGCCTGGGCCTCAACAAGGAGGAATACCGGCAGTCGGACGTGGACTACCACACCCGCGGCAAGCGCAGCGCCGAGTTCATCCACGCGCTGCGCGCCTGCTGGAAGGACGATCCCGTCGAGTTCCGGGGCGAGTTCTTCGACATCCCGCCCGCCTCCACCAGCCCCAAGCCGGTGCAGCGCCACGCGGCCGGCGAGCCGGCCATCCCGATCATCGGCGGATTCAGCTCCAAGCCGGGCCAGCGTCGCACCGCCGAGTTGTGCGACGGCTGGCAGACCGCCGGCAAGGACCTGGAGACCGCGCTGGAGCAGTACCGCGAGGCCGACCGCGCCGCGCGCGAGGAGTTCGGCCGCGGCCGGCTGCCCTGCTACTGGCGGGTCTGGGCCATCCCGCCATTCTCGCCGCGCCAGGCGCCGAAGCAGATGGGCGACCGGGTCGTCGCCTACTGGCTGGGCTCCATCGCCGAGATGGCCGAGCAGGTGGCAGCCGCCCGCGACGCCGGAGTCGACGAGGTGATCATGGATTCCAACCGCTTCCTGGAGGACGGCACCGAGGACCTGTGGGACCGCCAGATCGAGGCCTTCGCCCCGCTGGTCGAGGTCGCCCACGGCGGCTGAACGCGCTCAGGCCTCGCCCGGAAACAGCAGGCAGGCGTCGCCGTAGGAGTAGAAGCGGTACTCTGCGGCAACAGCGTGGCCGTAGGCGGCCTTCATGGTCTCCAGCCCGGCGAAGGCGCTCACCAGCATGAACAGGGTGCTCTTCGGCAGGTGGAAGTTGGTCGTCAGCACGTCCACGGCCCTGAACCGGTAGCCGGGCGTGATGAAGATGTCGGTGTCGCCGGTGAACGGCCGCACCACGCCGTCCGCGCCCGTGGCGCTCTCCAGCAGCCGCAGCGAGGTGGTGCCGACGGCGACGATCCGGCCGCCGTCGCGGCGCGCCCGGTTCAGCGCCTCGGCGGTCTCCGGCGCGACCTCGCCCCACTCGGCGTGCATCCGGTGGTCCGCGATGTCCTCGGCCTTCACCGGCAGGAAGGTGCCGGCGCCGACATGCAGGGTGACGGTCGCCTGGCCGATCCCGGCCTCGGCGAGCCGCTCCATCAGCCGGTCGGTGAAGTGCAGCCCGGCGGTGGGCGCCGCCACGGCACCGTCCCGCGCCGCGAAGCGGGTCTGGTAGTCGCTGAGGTCGCTCTCGTCGGCGGCGCGCTTGGAGGCGATGTAGGGCGGCAGCGGCATCTCTCCCAGCGCGGCCAGCGCCGCATCCAGTTCGGCAGCGGCCCGGTCGAAGCGCACCAGGATCTCGCCGCCCTCGCCCTTCTCGACCACTTCCGCTGCAAGCGAGCCGTCCGCGCCGGCGCGCACCACGTCGCCAACGCGCAGCCGCTTGCCGGGCCGGGCGAAGGCGCGCCAGGCGTCGGCCGCCTCGCGCTTGTGCAGCAGCAGTTCCACATGCGCCTCGCCGCGCGCCCCGTCGGCGGGCCGGACGCCGAACAGGCGCGCCGGGATGACGCGGGTGTCGTTGAACACCATGACATCGCCGCGGCGCAGCTGGCCCGGCAGGTCGGCCACCGACAGGTCGTCGAGATGCCCGCCGCCGATCCGCAGCAGCCGGGCCGAATCCCGCGGCTGCGCCGGCCGCAGGGCGATCAGCCGTTCGGGAAGATGGAAGTCGAAATCGGAAACCTTCATGACCGCGCGTGAATGCCGGAATCCGCAGCCTCATGCAAATCCGATTATCACGGATATTTTACCCGGATAATATTTGACGACGAGGTTACCGACGGGTAATTTCCCGCCACCACGATCAGGAGCCCCTGCATGGACGACCTTCTACCTCCCGGCTGCACCGCCTTCAACGGCACGGTCCGCATCGCGACCGGCGACCTCACCTGGGTCGCCATGATGGCGAAGGAGACCGTGGAACGGGACCCGGAGGCGGCCATCCTGGTCTTCGACAACCACACCAGCCGGGTGGTCGAGGTGGATTTGCGCGGCACGCGGGACGACGTGCTGCGCCGGCTCGCCGCGCCGCCCAAGGCGAAGCCCGCGCCCGAGGAGGAGCCGCATCGGGGGCCGGGGCGGCCGCGCCTTGGCGTGGTCTCGCGCGAGGTGACGCTGCTGCCGCGCCACTGGGAGTGGCTGTCGTCCCAGCCCGGCGGCGCCTCCGTCACCCTGCGCAGGCTGGTGGACGAGGCGCGCCGCACGGCGGGTCAGCGCGACCGCACCCGCGAGGCGCAGGAAACCGCCTACCGCTTCATGTCGGCCATGGCCGGCGACGAGGCCGGCTTCGAGGAGGCGACGCGGGCACTGTTCGCCAGCGACCTGCGGCGGTTCGGCCGGGAAACCGAGAACTGGCCGGTGGACGTGCGCGACCATGCCTATGCCCTGGCCGCCGCCGCGTTCCGCAGCCTGGGGCCCGACCGGGCCGCCTAGAACATGATCCGCTCAGGCCGGTTCAACCTGAGCGGCAAATCTTGTTCCAGCTCAGGCGATGATCGACCGACGGCGTTCAGATCGTGTCGGCGGCGATCGTCGCCTTGACGATGGCGTCGGGGTCGCTGACCGAACCGTTGGAGCGGGAATCGCCCTTCTTGATGGCGTCCACGTACTCCATGCCGTCGACCACCTTGCCCCAGGCGGTGTACTGGCCGTTGAGGTGTGGCGCGGAATCGAAGCAGATGAAGAACTGGCTGTCGCCGCTGTTCGGGTCCATGGCCCGGGCCATGGAGACGGTGCCGCGCTCGTGGGGCACGTCGTTGAACTCGGCCTTCAGCTTCTGGCCCGAGCCGCCGGTGCCGGTGCCGTGGGGGCAGCCGGTCTGCGCCATGAAGCCGCCGATCACCCGGTGGAACTTCAGCCCGTCGTAGAAGCCGGCGCGGACCAGCTCCTTGATGCGCGCCACGTGGCCGGGCGCCTTGCCGGGCAGCATCTCGATGGTGACGCGGCCGTCCTTGAGGTCGAGATAGAGGGTGTTGTCCGCATCGGCGGTCATGGGATCGTCTCCTGTCAGGGTGTTGCGGCCAGCGGCGGCGCCGGCGGCGGAAAGAGCTTGTCCCGCTCGGCAGCGGGCATGTCGGCGGCCACCTTCATCCACACGATGCGGTCGGGAAAGTCGACCCGGCCATCGGCGGCTTCGGTGCCCTGCTTGATCTGGTCCACGTTCTCCATGCCTTCGATCACCCGTCCCCAGATGGTGTATTTGTGGTCGAGGGACAAATTGGCGTTGAGCATGATGAAGAACTGGCTGTCGGCGTTGTCCTCGTCGTCGGTGCGGGCCATGGAGACCGTGCCCCGCATGTGGTGCAGGTTGCTGAACTCGGCCTTGAGATTCTGTCCGGAGCCTCCCGAGCCGTCGCCCCTGGGATCGCCGGTCTGGGCCATGAAGCCCGGGATCACCCGGTGGAACGCCAGCCCGTCGTAGAACCCGGCGCGCACCAGCTGCTTGATCCGCGCCACGTGGTTGGGCGCCACGTCCGGGCGCATCTCGATGATCACCGGGCCGGTGCGCAGCTGCATCACCAGCACGTTCTCGGCATCGAGGCTCGACCAGTCAAGCGCGAGGGCCGGCGTGCCCGCCGCCGACAACAGCGCGGCGAGGAGGAGACGGCGAAGCAGCGCCATGGCTAGTCCTTCTCGCGCAGCCGTATCGCCGTGCGCACCACCACGTCGGGCGGCACGAAGGCGCTGATGTCGCCGCCCATCATGGCGATCTCGCGGATCAGCTTGGAGGCGATGGCCTGGCAGCCGATGCTGGCCGCCAGGTAGACCGTCTCCACGTTCGGGTTGAGCGCCGAGTTCATGCCGTTCATCTGGAACTCGTAGTCGAAGTCGGTGACGCTGCGCAGGCCGCGCACCAGCACGCCCGCGCCCACCTCCTCGGCGAAGCCGACGACGAGGCCGCTGAACGGCTGCACCGCGATGGCGCCGTCGGCCTGCAGCCGGCTGGTCTCGCGGCGGACCATCTCGACCCGCTCCTCCAGCGAAAACACCGGTCCCTTGCCGGCGTTGATGGCGACGCCGATGACCAGCTTGTCCACCAGGCGCAGGGCGCGGCCGATGATGTCCAGGTGCCCGTTGTGAATGGGATCGAAAGTGCCCGGGTAGACCCCGACGCGCTGCTTGGCCATGGTAAGTCCGCCTATTCCGTTTCGCCGTCTGGGCCGTCGGGCTCATCGCCGTCGATGCCGTCTCCGGCCTCGTCGTCCTCGGCCTCCTGGTCCACGTCGGCCAGCCGTGCCACCGACACCACCTTCTCGTCGTCGGCCACCTTGAACAGGGTGACGCCCTGGGTCGCCCGGCTGGTGATGCGGATGTTGTGCACGCCCATGCGGATCAGCTGGCCGCCATTGCTGGTCAGCATGATCTCGTCCTCGTCCTCCACCGGGAAGCTGGCCACCACGGCGCCGTTTCGGTCGGAGGCGTCGATGTCGATGATGCCCTGCCCGTCACGGCCGGAAATGCGGTACTCGTAGGCGCTGGTGCGCTTGCCGTAGCCGTTCTCCGTGACGCTGAGGATGAACTGCTCCGCCGCCTCGAGCTCGGCCACCCGCTCCGCGGCGATGCCGTCGGGCTCGACGTCCTCGCCGCGGCGGCGGGCGTTCATCACCCGCAGATAGGCGTCGCGCTCGTCGATGGCGATCTCGGTATGGCGAAGGATCGACATGGAGATGACTTCGTCGCCCTCGGCCAGCCGCATGCCGCGCACGCCCTCCGACGAGCGGCCGGCGAAAACGCGAACCTCCGTCACCGGGAACCGGATGCACTTGCCGAACCGGGCCGACAGCAGCACGTCGTCGCCGTCCGTGCAGGGCCGCACGGCGATCAACCGGTTGCCGTCCTCCAGCTTCATGGCAATCTTGCCGTTGGACTTCACGTTGGAGAAGTCGTCCAGGGTATTCCGCCGCACCGAGCCGCGCGAGGTGACGAACATCACGTTGAGCTCGCCCCAGGTGGCCTCGTCCTCGGGCAGCGGCATGACGGTTGCGATGCCCTCGCCCTCTGACAGCGGGAGCATGTTGATCAGCGGCCGGCCGCGCGCCTGGGGGGTGCCCACCGGCAGCTTCCACACCTTGATCTTGAACACCAGGCCGCGGTCGGTGAACACCAGCAGCGGCGTGTGGGTGTTGGCGACGAACAGCTGGGTGACGAAGTCCTCGTCCCTCGTCGACATGCCGGACCGGCCCTTGCCGCCCCGGTTCTGCGCCCGGTAGGTGGTGAGCGGCACCCGCTTGGCGTAGCCCGCATTGGTGATGGTCACCACCATGTCTTCGGGCGCGATCAGGTCCTCGTCCTCGAAGTCGAACTCGCTCTCCTCGATGACGGTGCGGCGCGGGGTGGCGAACTTGTCCTTCATCTCCACCAGTTCGTCGCGCAGGATGCCCATCAGCTTGGAATGGTTCCGCAGCGTCTCCAGGTAGTCGAGGATGTTGTCCGCCAGCCCCTTCAGCTCGTCGCCAATCTCGTCGCGGCCGAGGGCGGTGAGGCGGGCGAGCCGCAGGTCGAGGATCGCCCGCGCCTGGGCGTCGGACAGCCGGTAGCGGCCGTCCACCACCTCGTGGCCCGGCTCGTTGATCAGCGCGATCAGCGGCGCCACCTCCGAGGCGGGCCAGATCCGCTCCATGAGTTGCTGGCGCGCCGTGGGCGTGTCGGGTGCGGCGCGGATCAGCGCGATCACCTCGTCGATGTTGGCGACGGCGATGGCCAGGCCGACCAGGACGTGGGCCCGGTCGCGCGCCTTGCTCAGCAGGTGCCGCACCCGGCGGGTGATCACCTCGGCGCGGAACTCCACGAACGCGGCGATCATCTCCTTCAGGGTCAGCTGCATGGGCCGCCCACCATTCAGGGCGAGCGCGTTGCCGCCGAAGCTGGTCTGCAGCGGCGAGAACCGGTAGAGCTGGTTCAGCACGATGTCGGGCACGGCCTCGCGCTTCAGCTCGACCACCACGCGGATGCCGTGGCGATCGGATTCGTCGCGCAGTTCGGCGATGCCCTCCACCCGCTTCGAGCGGTGCAGCTCGGAGATCTTCTCCACCATCCCCGCCTTGTTCACCTGGTAGGGAATCTCGGTGACGATGATCGCCCTGCGGTCCTTGCGCAGATCCTCGAAATGCACCTTGCCGCGGATCACCACCGAGCCCCTGCCGGTTCGCGCCGCCGCGCTGGCGCCGGCGCGCCCAAGGATGATGCCGCCTGTCGGGAAGTCCGGCCCCGGCACCAGCTCCAGCAGCCGGTCGTCGGTGACGCCCGGATCGTCGACATAGGCGCAGCAGGCGTCGATGACCTCGCCCAGATTGTGGGGCGGGATGTTGGTCGCCATGCCGACGGCGATGCCGCCGCCGCCGTTGACCAGCAGGTTGGGGAAGCGGGCCGGCAGCACGGACGGCTCCCGCTCCTGGCCGTCGTAGTTGTCGACGAAATCGACGGTGTCGTTGCCCAGGTCGTCCAGCATGGCCTCGGCCGGCAGGGCCAGCCGCGCCTCGGTGTACCGCATGGCCGCCGGCGGGTCGTTGTCCAGCGAGCCGAAGTTGCCCTGGCCGCCGATCAGCGGCAGGCGCATGGAGAAGTCCTGCGCCATGCGCACCATGGCGTCGTAGACCGACTGGTCGCCGTGGGGATGATACTTGCCGAGAACGTCGCCGACGATGCGGGCCGACTTGCGGTATCCCTTGTCGTGGGTATAGCCGTTCTCGTTCATGGAATGGAGGATGCGGCGATGGACCGGCTTCAGGCCGTCGCGCACGTCGGGCAGCGCGCGCGAGACGATCACGCTCATGGCGTAATCGAGATAGGAACGCCGCATCTCCTCCTCGATGGTGACCGAGGGCAGCGCGGGGCCGCCGGAACCGGCCGGCAGATCGTCGTCGGGCGGATCGGGCGGGAGATTGGTATCGTCGGTCAAGACCGTGGACTGCCTTCCAAAATGCAGTGCGCCGCGATGACGCGGCGCAACATGTTGTATTTCCGGGATGTCGAATATACCAGCCGGGATGGGCCGTCACAAGGATTCACTGGCCGATCAAGTCATTGAACTTACACGGTATTTTTCGCCGTTGGCAGGCGCCGCGAACGGATCAGGCGGTCAGCCGCAGGATCAGCGCCGCGAATCCCAGCGCGAGCGCGGCGATCCCCAGCCGGTTCAGCCTCGGTTCCCACTTGGCGCGGAACTCCGCGGCACGCGCCTGGGTGTCGGCGCTGCTGCCCTGGAGCTGCTGGGAGATCACGTCGTAGGCCATCAGATAGCCGATCACCGCGAGGACGAGGGCGGCGCCCAGCAGCGCGATCAGCGAGAGGAAGATGTGGATGTAGTAGCCGGGCGTCCGCAGCAGCACCACGAGGAAGGCGACGACCGCGAAGACCAGCACGGCGAGGCCGATCATCCAGCGGTAGGCGCTGATCCTTTCCAGCGTTCGCTGGGCATTCTCGTCGGACTTCGCCAGCACGGGCATCACCACGTAGAGCCCGATCACGATGGAAACGATGATGAGCGCGACCGCCATTGCCTTCCCCCCCTGCCCCGGCGGAGCGGACGGCCCAGCCCGCTCCTGGTCAACGATCAGGGTACTCTACGCGTCACGACCGTATAGGTAAAACCGCTTTCCCCCTCGGCCGGCACCTTCACCGTCCAGACCGCCTCGGTGGAGGACTCCTTGACGTGGGGCTGGCTCTCCTGGGTCACCGTCCAGTCGCCCTGCATGGGCTCGACGACCCGGACGTCCACGGCCTCCTTCTTGCCGTTCTTGACGCTGACCTGCCACGAGGTGGTGGTCTCGGCGATCTGGCCGTCCTGCTTCGGCGTCTGGCGGAAGTCGGTCTGCTTGCGCAGCACGGTGACGTCGAAGGCCTGGCCCAGGTCGAGGGTGACCTCCTCGTTCTTCGGCGTGTGATCGATGTTGTCCTCGCCGACGAACTGGGCCTGGCCGCGGGAATCCTCCTTGTAGACGCGGATCACGCCGCCGGGCAGCGGCATGCCGAGACCGTTCGCCTCCCGGTTCTCGAACTTCAGCGTGATCGACGCGTGGTCCGGCTGGATCTCGCCGACGCGGGACCAGTACCAGTAACCGTTGCCGCGGCTTTCCAGGATGCGCTTGCCGGCGATCCGGGGCGCTTCCAGCAGCGCCAGCTGCTTGGTCTGGTTGTCCGCCAGGGTGATGCGGCCCGGCACCGTGTAGAGGTGGTAGTCGAAGAAGGATTCCTCGGAGGGCGCCGATGCCATCTTCGCCATCGGCGCCGGTGCGGAGGCGGCCATGTCGCGGCGATAATTCTGCGAGACGCGGTTCACCTGCCCGGCCACGACCTGCAGGCTGGCGTCGTCGTAGTCGGCGCCGCTGGTGTTGGTCACGGTGATCCAGCCCTGCAGCGACAGCGACTTGTCGTCGGGCGCCAGGTTGGCCACGTAGTCGGCCTTCCAGCTCAGCCCGCCCGTCAGGTAGGTGAGCATCAGGTCGTCGCTGCGCGCCGCCTTCGAGTCCACGGTCATGGACAGGGTCGGACGCGAGCGCAGGCCGGGCGGCAGCCGGTCGAACACCAGCCGCGTGTTCGGGCCGGTGACGCCGTCCATGGCCTCGATATGGCCATTGACCTCCAGCACGACGCCGTTGTTGGCGCCGAGCACGGTGGCCGTCTCGTGGGTCTCCTCGCCGCTGGCGGGATTGATCCGGTAGAGCTGCACCGTGCCGCCGACGGCCTTCTCCAGCAGCTTCTGCGGGCTCAGCAGGTCGAAGTCGAAATTCTGCTGCAGCACCTCGAACGGCGCGCCCTTGAGCAGCGCCGTCTCCGGCTGGATCTGCGCCGCCACGTCGGTGAAGGACAGGACGCTGCGCCCCGCACTTACCGAGACGGTGCGCGTGTCCCGCACCAGCGCCGTGCCGCCGTTATAGACGGTCAGGCCGAGATCCTTGCGGGCATCGGGCGAGACCGTCGTGTCGGCCATCGCCCCGCTGCTCACCACCGCCGCGGCAACCGCCGCCGCCAGCGCCGTTCGACCCATGTCCGTTCTCCCGTCAGTCAGTACGCAACAGGAATAAACCTATGGCGCGGCCGCCGAGGCGCAACGTCAAAGTCCCGGAGACGCCGGACCGGATCAGAACGGGATTTCGTCGTCCAGGTCGGAGGCGCCGCCGCCCGAGCCACCGCCCGAGCCCATGCCGGAGGAGCCGCCGCCGCCCCAGCTGTCCTCCCGGCCGCCCCCGTAACCGCCGCCGCCATCGCCGCGGCCGTCCAGCATGGTCAGCTCGCCCCGGAAGCGCTGCAGCACCACCTCGGTGGTGTAGCGCTCCTGGCCCGACTGGTCGGTCCATTTGCGGGTCTGGAGCTGGCCCTCCACGTAGACCTTGGAGCCCTTGCGCAGGTACTTCTCGGCGACCTCGCCCAGATTCTCGTTGAAGATCACCACCCGGTGCCACTCGGTGCGCTCCTGGCGCTCGCCGCTCTGCCGGTCGCGCCACGATTCGGAGGTGGCGAGGTTGAGCGTGACGATCTTGCCGCCGTTGTTGGTCATGCGCACTTCGGGATCGCGCCCCAGATTGCCCACCAGGATGACTTTATTGACGCTTCCGGCCATCTCACGATCCTTTCGTCGATTGCAGCATGCGGCAGGTTAGTGTAAACCGCGATGAGAACAAAGCAGAAACATGATCCGCGTGAGCCCACTATGCCCTGCCTGCCCGCGCCGTGGCTATACCCGATCCAGAAGCGCCACCGCCACCAGGGCGATGCCGATGGTGCCGAGCGGCGCCTGGACGGCGGCGAGCGCCTGCCGCCAGCGCCCGGCGGCGAACCGGAGCAGCGGCGAAACCGCCAGCAACAGGCCGACGACGATCTCCAGACCGATCATCGTCAGCAGGATCAGTCCCGGGCTGCCGCCCAGCAGCAGGCGGATGGCCGGCCAGACTTCCAGCAGCTGAATCGCGCCGACGGCCGCCGCCGCCACACCAGCCATCACAGCGAAGGGCCACATACGCTCGGCCAGGGCCTCGCGGTCGGGCCGGCGGGCGATGATCATCGGATAGGTGGACAGGACGCAGGCCAGAAAAAAAAGCGCGAGATTTATCGGCGTCATGACACCATGTACCCTCCAGCCGGGCGGGCTCGGCACCACAGCCGGGCCAGTGCGCGGCCAACGCCGGTAGACCATCATACTCAACGGACAGGTCCGGAACGGAACGGGTTCCGTACCGTGTCCTGCAGCCCCAGCCCCAAGGGCATGACAGTAACCGATACAGAAGCCTGCAACGACTCCTGATGACCAAGACCATCCATATCCGCGGCGCCCGCGAGCACAACCTGAAGGGCATCGACGTCACCCTGCCCCGGGACCAGTTGATCGTCATCACCGGCCTGTCGGGCTCGGGCAAGTCGTCGCTCGCCTTCGACACCATCTACGCCGAGGGCCAGCGTCGCTACGTGGAGAGCCTGTCGGCCTATGCGCGCCAGTTCCTGGAGCTGATGCAGAAGCCGGACGTCGATTCCATCGATGGCCTCTCGCCGGCGAGCTCGATCGAGCAGAAGACGACCAGCCGCAATCCGCGCTCAACCGTCGCCACCGTCACC
>WGNW01000101.1 GCA_016124315.1 Alphaproteobacteria bacterium | reverse complement strand
GAAGGGCCGAGGGTAGCTGCCTGTTGTAGGCCAGGCAAAGACCGATCAGCTCCTTCAGAAGCGCGTTCTTCGACTCATGAACGTCCATCGAAACTTGCAGCGGCTCGATCCCGCTGGGCATTCAACGATCTCCTGCATCGGGTCGCAGCGCGAGAGCGTGGGGCGAGCGCCCGCTCAAGCCTCCCTCCGCGTCGGCGTTGGGCAACGAGGGTGACGCCAGGCGTCGCCGACGCGATGGCGTCGGCGACCTCCGATCGTCTGCAGGTCAGACCTTCGCATTCTGACGCATGTTCCATCCCGAGGGGCCGACGTCGCTATCAGCGGTGCCGTCGTCCTTCTGAGGCGTGTACGTCATTTTGTACTGCCCGAAATTGAGCGAGAAGTGCTCCGAGAAGCGGTCGTCGCTGCTCCCCGCCCGGGTCGAGATGCTCGAGAGAATGACGTCCTCCATCTCGATCTTGAGATAGGCGACCGGCTCCTCGCCGCCCGCCTTGCGGCAGGTCAGGGTCGCCTTCTCGAACTGCGTTCCGTTGATGCAGAACTGCCAGAGATTGGGCGTTCCCTTGTCCACCCACTTGTTGAGCTCGATGTCCTGCACGTTGGCCTTGCCCGTGCCACCGCCCGAGCCGGTCTGCATCGATCCCGACTGGCTGGCACCCCAGCTCCAGCCGGTGATCTCGAACTGGCCCTCAAACCCCTTGATCGCCGACTCGCCCTTGACCTCGGGCCCCTCGAGCTTGAGGAAGCATTCGATCGCCATGAGACGTCACTCCTTGCCGGATAGGCGCGGTGTTGTTGGTAAGTGGTCAGGCCGCCTTGGCCGACGGCAGCTTGGAAACCAGCCTGAGGCTCACGTTGACGCCTTCGAGCTGGTAGTGCGGGCGCAAATAGAAGCGGGCATTGTAGTAGCCGGGATTGCCCTCGACGCTCTCGACGACGACCTCGGCCGCGCGCAGCGGCTTTTGGGCCTTCACCGTCTCGGTCGAGAAATCCGGGTTGCCGTCGACGTAGTTATTGATCCACTTCTGCAGCCACTTCTGCATGTCGTCACGCTCCTTGAAGGAGCCGATCTTGTCGCGGGCGATCGCCTTCATGTAATGGGCGAAGCGGCAGACCGCGAACAGGTAGGGCAGCCGCGCCGAGAGGTTGGCATTCGCCGTGGCGTCGGGATCATCGTACTCGTCTGGCTTCTGAAGCGACTGGGCGCCGATGAAGGCCGCGATGTCGGTGTTCTTGCGATGCAGCACCGGCATCAGCCCGAGATCCGCCAGCTCCTTCTCCCTGCGGTCATCGATCGCGATCTCCGTCGGGCACTTCATCGCGACGCCGCCGTCGTCGGTGGGGAAGGTATGGACGGGAAGGTTGGTGACGGCGCCGCCCGACTCCACGCCTCGAATCCGGGTGCACCAGCCGTACATCTTGAACGAGCGCGTGACGTTGACGCCCATGGCGTAGGCCGCGTTCATCCAGCAATACCGGTTGTGGTCGGTGCCGCTGACGTCCTCCTCGAAGTCGAAGGTCTCGACGGGATCCGTCTTGGCGCCATAGGGCAGCCGCGCCAAGACACGCGGCATCGCGAGGCCGATGTAACGGCTGTCCTCGTTCTTGCGCAGCGAGCTCCACTTGGCATAGTCGGGCGTGGCCGTGATCTTCGTGAGGTCACGCGGGTTCATCAGCTCCTGCCAGCTCTCCATGCCGAACAGTGTGGGGGCGGCGCCCGTGATGAACGGGCAGTGCGCCGCGGCGCTGACGTTCGCTATGTTGCCGAGCAGGGCGACGTCCTTGGGGCCGTTGTCGAAATAGTAGTCACCGACAAGGCAGCCGAACGGCTCGCCGCCGAACATCGAATACTCTTCGGTGTAGATCTTCTTGAAGAGCGGGCTCGTGTCCCAGGCCGCTCCCTCGAACTTCTCCAGGGTGCGGGAAAGCTCGTTCTTGGTGAGGTTGAGCGCCCGGATCTCCAGCATCTGATCCGTCTCGGGGTTGTTGACGAGGTGATAGAGACCCCGCCAGGCACCCTCGAGCTGCTGGAAATCCGGATGATGCAGGATGAGGTTGAGCTGCTCCGTCAGCTTCTTGTCGAGCTGGGCGATGATCGCCTGGATCGTGCGGATGGCGTCGTCCGAGACGAGCCGCGTGTTGGCGAGCGCCTGCTCGGCCAAGGTCCGTACGGCGTCGCCTATTCTGCTCGCCGCCTCATCGTCGCGCGGTCGAAACTCGCGCTTGAGAAGCGACTGGAACTCGTCGACCGGGATCGTTTCGGCGGCAGGCTGACCAGCCGCCTCCTGGAGCTGCTCGGCCATCTCTCGACCTTCCCTTGGCTGGGCGTGACGTCAGGACGCCGGCTTCTCGGCCGCATCCTCGGGCTTGGCCGCGGCGGCCAACGACTCGCGGAGGGCCGGGTCGGCGAGAAGCTTGGTGATCAGGGTCTCGGCACCGTCCTTGCCATCCATGTAGGAAAGGAGGTTTGAGAGCTGCTCGCGTGCCTCGAGCAGCTTGCGCAGCGGCTCGACGTTGCGGGCCACGGCGTCGGGGCTGAAGTCGTCGAGGCTCTCGAAGGTCATGTCGACAGCCATGTTGCCTTCGCCGGTGAGCGTGTTCGGGACGGTGAAGGCCACCCGTGGCTTCATGCTCTTCAGGCGGTCGTTGAAGTTGTCGATATCGATCTCGAGGAACTTCCGGTCGGCAACCGGTGCCAACGGATCGGCAGGCTTGCCCGACAGGCCCGCGAGTACCCCCATCACGAAGGGCAGCTGAATCTTCTTGGAGGCGCCATAGACCTCGACATCGTACTCGATCTGCACCCTGGGCGCGCGATTGCGGCCGATGAACTTGGCACCCTGGTCCTGCGGCATGCTCGATCTCCCCACTCGTGCCTAAGAGCTCTTCGCTTCGACGCTGCCGGCGACCGCCTGCAGCTCCTTCATGCCTCCTGGCGCCAGCTCCTTCATCGCCTCGACGAAGGTCATCGGCACCAGCCGCTTGGCGCGCTCGACCAGCAGCGGCACCGGGCTCGCCGGCTCGTGGCTGGCATAATACTCGAGGACGAGATTGAGGACGCGGACGACATCGGCACGCGAGCTGACGGCCGCAATCGTCGCGGCAGACGGCCTCTTCTTGTCGTGCTCGGCATCTTCGTCATCCGCAGTCTCGCCGTCGGCACGGATCGCCGCGAGCTTCTCCCGCAGAAGCTCGAAGCCGAGTTGCGGGTCATGCTCGGCGCCGAACCCGTTCTTGAAGCGATCCTCGATCCGCCGGAGCGCGGCCTCTATGCGTTGTATCGATCCAACGGCCGATGCGCCCTCGCTGGCAAGCAGCGCGTCCAGCTCTCCGGATAGAAAGTAGATGTCCCGGCGCTTGCGCAAATCGGCCGGCGTCGTCTGATAGCTCGAGCCGCCGAGAACCGTCAGCGCCATCAGGCGGCCCAAATACCGCTCTCGCGGATCACTCTCGTCGGGATCGATCGGGGGCAGGTGATCCCAGTAGCGATCAAGGCCGTCCGCGATCAGCTCGAGCCCGTCGGACAGGCCTGTGAGCCCCTCGGCCGCCAGCGCCGCCCGTGCGAGCCAGATCCAGGCGCGCAGATCTCGGGACCGTCCGGCGAGGGCGACGGCGTCGGGCAGCGCCCGACCCCAATCGGCGCGCTCGTCCGACGCCGATAGATCGCGAAAGATCTCGAACTCCTTCAACTCACGAAGGTCCGGACCATAAGGCGCCGCGTCCGTCAGCGGTCGCAGCAACTCTTGGATGTCCAACGCCATCCCACGATCCAGTCTCGCGTGCTCGCGCTCTGAAGAGTCGTCCTAGCCGATCGTGTGCCCTGGATACCGGGAACGAGTATCCTCGAGCGCACGCACGGGCATCGGCTCGGACCCTGTCGTCACGCGCGTCTGCCTTGCTTGTAGTCCAGTCCATCCAGGCAGCAAGTGACTCCCATCACGTTCTCATTGATCTGACATTGAGGGCTGCCCCCTGCGTGCCCGGACATCGAGCAGCCGCCAGGCCACGGCGATGCCGTCGCCTTTCGGCCTGTAGCGCAAAGCATGATCCAGTGTCTCGACGAGCATGGAGATCGTCTTGCTGGTGCCCCTGCTCAGCGCATCAAGAGGCCGTGAGCTCATCAGGGCGACCAGCATTTGCTCACCGTAGGGTGGTTGGACGGCCCAGGTGGGGAAAGATGGGTGGTCTTTGGGATTGAGCGACCCGAGACGTCGCTCCTCGCCGGCAGTGACCTGCGTGCCCCAGTCGATGCGGCTCGGCAGAAGAAACTCGACGCGACCCTGCGTGTCGACCGAGATTACATAAATGTATACTTTACCGACGCCTTCAGGCGCGGTCACGACGGCGCCCGGCTCCTCATTGGCTTCGTAGACGCCATCGCGGTGACCCAGCTCCAAGGCTGGCGCCGGGCCGGCGTAGGGGTAGTGGGCAAGCTGGTCGAGCAAGCCGCAGAACGGCTCGCTCACGACCGCCAGGCCGCTTTCATCGACGGACGTGGCGCCGGCCGCGATGGCGTGTTGGCGCAGGGCCGCGCGTGCCGCCGCATCCTCGATGCGCCCTTGGAGCTGGACCTGCAGACGATCGTCGCTCTCGACTCGTACATCGCGGCATGGCCGGTCAGCCAGCCACGGCGCCAGGGCCTCACGAATGCTGGCGGCGCCGATGGTCGGCAGGAGCGCCAGCCGCTTCTCCGCCATCGGCGCTGCCGATGGCGGAGAAGCGGGCAGCGGCGCGGGCACTGAGGGAGGGGCACGCCCCGATGCGGGAGATGGTGCTGCCGCTTGCAAGGCGGGTGAGCGGGGCGGCGGCGGCTCGCCAGCAGCCAATGAGCCGGCTTGCGGGGCAGCGGACGACACCGGCGCGTCTGGAGGCGATGGTCGAGCCAGCGCGACCGCGGGCGACGGCGTGCCGCCTTCCGGCAACGGCGATGGTGGTTGCGCAATGCGGCGCGCCTCATGCGGCGCCGGCTCGGCGGTTGCGGCGACCGCGGGTTTGTCGGGTCCAAGAGCCTGCAAGGAGGGCCCTACCGCGGGCCGGAGGGATGATCCGCGGGGCGGCGCCGCTACGCGCCCCGTGGAGGGGGCGGTCGCGGGCGCCTCTCGCGCCGCGAGGACCGTCAACCTGCCGGGTGCTGCCGGCTTGGCCGCCCCCTCGGGGGCGGCGGGCACGCTGGCTGCCGACTCCGGGGCTGGCTTGGCCCCGCTGGAAGGCGGCGAGATCGGACCGGCGGAGGCGAAGCTCGGCGTCGGCTCCGTGGTCGGAGCCATGGGGGCGGATGGGCTGGCGGCCGACTCAGGGATGCTCTCCGCGGGGGGCTGTGCGGGCTGTGGGCCGAGCGCAGGCCTGGCCTCGGGAGCGTCGGCCGGGATCGAAGGGGTAGGCACTGCGACGTGGGGAACGGTGTCAGCGTCGGGATCGTGGGCAGGAACGACGGTGTCGATAGGGGCGGGCGCGATCGCCACAGGCGCCGCCGCTTGCGATGCCAGCGCATCGGCTGCCACCGTGGGGCCGATGGGCCACGAGGGCCCATTCGGGACAGTTGCGGGAGGTGGAGGAGGTGCGCCGGATCGGGTGGCCGCTATGGGCAAGCTTGCAGCGATCGCGGCGGGCGGCTCGGTCGCTGGCGATGGATTTGTCCTGCTCGGCGGGTCGGCAGTTGCGCTTGCGATACGCGTCGGTGGGGGCGCCTTCGAGATATCGGCCGGACGAGCGACGGCCCCGGCCGGGGAGGCAGGCGCTTGTTCCGGGGGCGCCGGAACCGGTGCCGACGCGAGAGTGCTCGCTGCCGTCGAGAGCGAGGGCGAGGGCCCCGGCGGCGGCGTGACGGCGGGCGGCCGCGCAGCTGACGATCGCGAGGGAACCGAGATCGCAGCCGGCGAGGGCACGGGCGCGACGGAAAGGATGGGCCATGGATCGGGAAGCAGCTCGACCGCGACGGCGCCTTGGCCGGCAATGCGCGGATGCGGCGGTGTCCAACGGCTGACAAGGAGGACCGCCAAAGCATGAACACAGGCCGAGACGGTCAGGGCAGCCACCGCAGGCCAGAGCACCGTTCTCTGCCCCGGGTGGAGAGAGCTGCGTGGGACGATCGATACAGGCCCCACGCCGGCTGTCACTTCCAGAACTCAGGGCCTGCCCTCGAGCTCGGCTGGAGCTCCTCGAGACAGCTCGCGGCTCCAGCTGGCGCTGGGCTACAGGCGATCACGTCATTCAGCAGCAGCTTGGCGATCTGGCGGCAGTCCACCTTGGGCAGGTCGAAGAGCCGAACGACCGTTCTGCCCGCCTGAAGTGGGGCCAGGTCCACGGCGATGCGCTGGCCGATCTCGCCGTTCGGCTCGAAGCTCACGAGCTCGATCTGGAGCTTGTCGAAGCTCGTCTCGGTGGCGTTGTGAAGGAGGAGGTACACGCGGCAGGCGCCATCCACCGGCTCGAGCTTGTTGAGCTCGACGGAGACCATGCCGGCCGACGCCGTCTTGTCCGTCTGCTGCGCCGCCGCCGGCATGCTCATGCCGGAGAGAAGAAGAGCCAGCAGAGCCAGAGACGGTTGCCAACGGCGCGAGGGCCGGGAAGCGTTCGGTCTCGGCATGAGCCCCGACTCTCCCTTCGATCTAGGGTCCAGACTGTGTTTCGATCGCCACGTCGGCCATGGCAAGCCCCGCCGCGCGCGCGGCGGGCAGGGCCTTGTCGAGGAAGGCGAGGTACGCCTCGCTCTTCTCCCCGATGGGTCTCAGGCCCGTGTAGAGGGGGGCTGCGCTGACGAGGACGACGAGTCGAGCACGGCCGAACGGCGGGCCGACCTCCCAGACACGTTCGTGCTGAACGGCATTCTCGGCCTCGTGGCCGATCTGGATGGAGCCACCGGGCGGAACCTGGTTGGATGGTGCCAGGGGCTCCGGCAGGAGATGGTAGACCTCACCGTCTTCCTGGAAGTCGTCCACATAGACGAAGCCGCCGACACCGGGTGGAAGAGTGACCCGGGCCACGACGACGTCGTGGCGGTCGGCGCTGAAGATCCCATCCGGCCGATTAAGGGAGATCTGCGGTGCTGCCAGCGTAGGCTGGCCAACGAGCTCACGGACCCGCTCCACCGCAGGAATCTTGGGTTGCCCGGCCGCACCAGGCGAAGACTGAGCTGCCGGCGCCGACGCTTGAGACGTCGACGTGCCGGCCGCGGTAGACGAAGGAGAGGACGGCTTTGCGGCTGAGGTCGTATGCGGCACGGCGCTCCCAGCTCCAGAAGGAGCGGGCGGGATCGCCGGCGGTGGCAGGGGCTCGAGGAAGAGAACGTAGGCCGCCACCCCGATCGCGGCCAACACCGCTGCGCCGCCTGCCCAGGGCAGCCAGCCGAGGCGTCGTGTCGTCGGCTGAGCCTTCGGACGACGCGTGGGCGTCCGATCGGCAGGCTCCGCCCGCTCGGCAAAGGCCAGGGTCAGGCTGGGGCGTTCCTTGGGATCCGGTGCCAGCAGCGGCTCCACCACCGTCCGCAACGCCTGCGGCACGGTGGACAGGTCGGGACGCCGCTGGCGCGCTGCCACGGCGGTGAGGGGGTCATGGCCCATGGGCAACGGTCGGCCCAGGGCGGCCGCCACGAGGACCAGCGCCAGGCTGTAGAGATCGGATCGACCGTCGATCGGCGCGACGACGGCGCCCGCCTGCTCGGGCGAGGCGTAGGCGTACTTGCCGGTGAAGCCCTGCCTATCGCCGCCATAGAGGGTCGGCCCCGAGGCGCCCTGTCGCTTGGCGATGCCGAAGTCGATGATGACGGCGTCATCCAGACGCCCGCCCGGCAAGAGAATGTTGTCGGGCGAGAGGTCGCGGTGGAAGACGCCCATGGCATGGGCGGCCGAGAGGCCGCGAGCGAGCCGGCGTCCCAGGCGTAGCGCTTCCTCGGGCGAGAGCGGCCGGCCGCGTATGAGCTCGGCGAGCGACGGGCCGTCGATATACTCCATCGCCAGGAAGACCCGGCCCAGCTCGTCCCTGAAGACACCCTCATAGCCGACGACGGCCGGGTCGCGGATGCTCTTCAGGGCCTCCGCCTCGCGGACGAAGAGCTGGGCTATCGTCTCATCGCTGACGAGCTCCGGCCGGATGGCCTTGATCGCCGCCCGAGCGCCCGTGATCGTGTTCACGGCCTCGTAGATCTCACCCATGCCGCCGGCGCCGATCATGCGCTCGACCCGGTAGGTGTGGGCAAGGAGGGTGCCGACCTCGATCCGGTGTGCCGGCGGCTCGGCGCCGTCGCCGATGCCACCCATGATCGTGCGGATGTCGCTGCCGCTCATCTGCGCTTCCCGCCGGCGGGCACCCGATGACCATGCAAAGCCCGACGGCGCAGCATAGGCTCGGTCAAGGCGTGATGCCAACGACCGCCGTGCCAAGGCCGATGCTGCTTCCGCAGGAGCCGTGCCGCGTGCGGAGGCCTCGTGGATGGGCCGAGACCGTGTTGCCCACGCTCTGGCGCCGCTTGTCGGCGCTCACCCGGTTGGCGATGACCAGACTGGATGTGCCGCCACGGCGTATGACCTGCTCTCCGCTCGCATCGTGGCGCTGTCGGCGAGAGATTTGCGGCGCGGCGTCAGAAGCACGGGAAACGGGCGATGGCTGCGCCCTCATGCTTCTGAGGCCCACTGACGCAACAATGAGCGCAAGGTGGCAGGGAAAGAGTAACCATCGCAAGAGCTTGCGGCTATACTCGATGTTGAGAGCGTTACTGGCATCGACCAGTTCGGCGAAGGTGGCATCGAGCCCCCGCATCCAAGTCCAAAGGCCCCAGAAAGTCAGCCGCTTTCAGGGGTCTTGTCATGTTCGCTCGCCGATGGACAATCGGCCGGGGGCGCTGCCGGCGCGCTCCGGCAAAGGGGCCCGTGGCATGACGCATCTAAGGGACGGTGACTTCCTTCCTCCTTCCGAGCTTCGCCCGCTCCAGCAGCGCCTCTGGGAGCGCCAGCGCCAGCATGTCGAGAAAAGCTCCGCCTTCTACGATGAGCTCTGGGCCGGCAGGCGGGCGCCGGCCGATCTCGAGGATCTCCCAGCGCTGCCGCTGACCGACAAGGCCGGCCTGCGCCGCTCGCAGGCCCTGCATCCGCCCTTCGGCAGCTACCTCGCCGCCCCACGCGCCGCCGCGGTGCGCCTCCACCGCACCTCGGGCACGACCGGCCAAGCGATGAACCTCGCTTTGTCGGCCAGGGATTGCCGCATCACCCAGATCGTGGGCGGGCGGAGCCACCGCGCCGCCGGGCTCGGGCCCGGCCATACCGTCGTCCATTGCCTGAGCTATCAGATGTGGATGGGCGGGCTCACCGATCACCTGACCCTGGAGGAGACGGGCGCCCTCGTGGTGCCGTTCGGGGTCGGCGGGAGCGAGCTTTTGATCCGCACGATCCGCGAGGTCGGCATCGACGCGATCTCCTGCACGCCCTCCTATCCAGCGGTGCTGGAGCGGGTGGTGGAAGAGCGCTTCCCGGGCTTGGCGCCGAGGGACCTCGGCCTGAGGCTCGGCCTCTTCGGTGGCGAGGCGGGCCTCGACGATCCGGCCCTGCGCACGAGGCTGCGCGAGACCTGGGGCATGGAGCCGCGCAACGCCAACTACGGGGTCTCGGACGTCCTCTCCAACTTCGCGGCCCAATGCGAGCACGACACGCGGCTGCATTTCCTCGCCGCCGACCTGCTCTTCCCGGAGCTGATCGACCCCGAGACGACGGATGTCCTGCCGATCGCCGCCGGCGGGCGCGGCGAGCTGGTCCTCACCCACCTCGATCGCATCTGCCAGCCGCTGGTGCGCTTCCGCACCGGCGACATCGTCGCGATCGACGAGACCGAGCCATGCCGCTGCGGCCGCCACGGCTTCCGCTTCCGGGTGGTGGGCCGCAGCGACGACATGGTGGTGGTGCGCGGGCTCAATCTTTTTCCCACGATGGTCGCGGCCGTGCTGGCGGCCATCCCGGCTCTCTCGGGCGACTATCGGATCCTGCTCGACAGCCCGCCGCCCCACGACATCCTGCCCATCACCTGCGAGACCGCGCGCGGGCAGGCAGGGGGTGCTGATCTCGTCCTCCATGTCGAGGCCGCGCTGAAGCGCGATCTGGGGGCCACCGCACGCGTCACCCTGGTCCCGCACGGCACCTTCCCGGTGACCGAGGGCAAGACGCAGCGCGTGCTGCGGAACTTCGCATGACCGTCTTCAGCTACACCACCGTCCTGAGCTCGCTGGGCGAGGAGGGCATCCGCACGATCGCCCTCAACCGGCCGGCCAGCCTCAACGCCATGAGCCGCGAGCTTATCGACGACGTGGCGCGCGCCTTCGACGACGCCAATGCCTGCCCGTCGACCAGGGTCATCATCCTCACCGGCGAGGGGCGTGCCTTCTGCGCCGGCGACGACCGGCGCCAGCACGTCCACCCGCAGAGCGAGGCCGAGGCCCGCGCGCTCGTGGACGCGATCCAGGCGGCGACGCGCGCCATCACCTTCGGAGCCAAGCCGGTCGTCGGCGCCATCAATGGCTGGGCCGTCGGCGGCGGCTTCGAGTGGGCGATCAACTGCGACTTCCCGATCTGGGCCGAGAGCGCCCGAGCCTTCTTCCCTGAGCTTGCCCTCGGCGTCTTCGTCACGGGCGGGGTGACGGCGCTGCTGCCGGCCCTGGTGGGCCTCCAGAAGGCGCGCGAGATGCTCTATCTGGGCGAGACCTATACAGCCCGGGCGCTCCTCGATCTGGGCGTGGCCTGGCGCGTCGTGCCGGACGATGCCCTGCGCGCCGAGGCGCTGGCGGTGGCGGGCCGGCTCGCCGCCCTGCCGCCCGAGGCCGTCCGCCGCATGAAGCGGGCGCTCAACGCCACCAGCACCTCCAGCATCGAGCGGGCCCTGGCGATCGAGACCGAGGCCACGGTGGCGGGCTTTTTGGACCCGGAGACGTCCCGCCGCCTTCTGGCGTTCGGCAAAAGGCAGCCCGCCGCCGGGCGGTGAGGTGCTCCACGGCTTGCCGAATCCTCCGCCGGCCCCGCCTCTCCGCTCGCGGATTGGTCTTTGATGAGACGGGCCACTAGGTAAGAAACCTGTGGCGAGCATGGTTGGATGGTCGGCCTATAGTGCCCGTCGCACGCCGATGACCGGGGCGCCGAGATGCCTGAGCTCGATCCGCGATGGGACTGCAACAAGCGCCGCGACGAGAGGGAGCTGCTGGCTGAGCTGGTCGGCCGGGCAGCCCTCGATCAGGCGCAGCGCGTGCGCATCGTGCGGCGCGCCACCGACCTCGTCGAGCGCATCCGCCGCGAGGCACGGCCGGGGCTGGCCGAGTCCTTCCTCGTCGAGTACGGCCTCTCGACCGACGAGGGCCTGGCCCTCATGCGCCTCGCCGAGGCGCTGCTGCGGGTTCCCGAGCCCGCCACGATCGACGAGCTGATCGAGGACAAGATCGCACCCGCCGACTGGCGCCGCCATGCCGGCCATTCGCCCTCGCCGCTGGTCAACGCCGCGACGCGCGGCCTCGCTTTGTCGGGCAGGCTGCTCGGTGCCGAGGACGAGGGCGTCCTCAGCGGCGCCGTCCGCCGCCTGACCGAGCCCGTGATCCGCGTCGCCGTGGCCCAGGCGATGCGCGAGATGGGCCACCAGTTCGTGCTCGGGCAGGACATCCGCGCCGGCATGCGGCGCGCGGCTCGGCAGGAGGCCCGCGGCTACACCTACTCCTACGACATGCTGGGCGAGGCGGCGATGACGGCCGCCGACGCCACGCGCTATGCAAGATCCTATAGCGACGCCATCGCCGCCATTGCCTCGGCCTGCCGTTCGGACGAGATCGCTGCCAACCCGGGCATCTCGGTCAAGCTCTCGGCGCTGCATCCGCGCTATCAGGTGGCGAAGAGCGATCGGGTGATGGCCGAGCTCGTGCCGGTGCTGGGCGATCTCGCGAGGCGTGCGGCCAGGGCCCGGATGGGCTTCAACATCGATGCCGAGGAGGCCGACCGGCTGGGCCTCTCGCTGGCCGTCATCGAGACCGTGCTGGCCGACCCCGAGCTTGCCGGCTGGGACGGGTTCGGCGTCGTCGTCCAGGCCTATGGCCGCCGCGCGCCCGACGTGATCGACGGCCTCCACGAGCTGGCGACGCGCCTCGATCGCCGTCTCATGGTGCGTCTCGTGAAGGGTGCCTACTGGGACGGCGAGATCAAGCGCGCCCAGAGCGATGGCATGTCCGACTACCCGGTATGGACCCGCAAGGCCCATACCGACGTGTGCTACCTGGCCTGCGCGCGCACCATGCTGGCGGCGCGCGACGCCATCTATCCGCAGTTCGCCACCCACAACGCGCTCACCGTCGCGAGCATCATCGCGCTCGCGGGCGACCGGTCGCCGGGCGACTACGAGTTCCAGTGCCTGCACGGCATGGGCGAACAGCTGTTTGCGCAACTGCTCGCCGACACCGACGACACGCATCACTGCCGCATCTATGCGCCGGTGGGCGGCTACGCCGACCTGCTCGGCTACCTGGTGCGGCGGCTGCTGGAAAACGGCGCCAACACCAGCTTCGTGCATCGCCTGGTGAATCCGGACATCAGCGAAGACCTGCTGCTCGCCGACCCGCTCACGGACATCGAACGGGTGGGGCTCGCGCCCCATCCCGCCGTACCCCTGCCGGCCAACCTCTATCCGGACCGTACCAACTCCGCCGGCCTCGACCTGTCGGCGCGGCCGGTGCGCCATGCGGTGCGCGAGGCGCTGGCG